>JBKJLG010000234.1:0-4356 GCA_046596995.1 Chitinophagaceae bacterium | reverse complement strand
ATGGAATGTAGATAATATTAATACTTACATGCAGCAAATTGAATATTATAAAGATACTAATGCATTTTCCTGCAAAGAAGATATTGTAAAGCTATACGAATGTCTGGAGAAAATGGTGGATCACATCGAGGATCAGGCTGCGGCAGGCTATAAATTTAATTTGCATGCTAAGGGCAGTGCCGGCGCACCTTTCAAGGTTTATGTAAATGAATTTATTATTGGGGATAATACCGTAATGGCGGTGATAAATAAAAAGCCGATGGTGTACTTATGTCATTCATTTATAAATTATTCCGGCACAAAAGATCCTGTTTTTTGTGATTACATGTACAACTACTTTCAAAAATTAATTCGCAAATCTACATTAGTAAGCTCTGTAAGCGAAAAGCAGCGCAGTAATTTTTTTGATCCTATAAGAGAAAACATTGAGAGAAGAAAAAATGCTGTAATGCATTCATAGCTTTTATTTTTACCCTAATTTTTACTTTAAAGATGAATAATAATATCCGTTTAATTGAATGCCCCCGTGATGCCATGCAAGGCTGGAAAGATATTATTGCCACAGAAAAAAAAATAGAATACATCAACGCCCTTTTAAAAGTCGGGTTTCATACACTGGATATGGGAAGTTTTGTTTCTGCAAAAGCAGTACCGCAAATGGCGGATACAAGGGCAGTCATTGGTCATTTGTCAATGGTTAACAGTAACACTAAGTTGCTTACCATCATCGCCAATGTTAGAGGTGCTGAAGAAGCAGTTGCTTTTGATGAGATCACTTATCTTGGTTTTCCTTTTTCTATTTCACCAACTTTTCAACTTAGAAATACCAACAGCAGCATTGAGCAATCTTTTTTAACTGTGGAGAAAATTCAGGAGCTGTGTTTAAAAAATAAAAAAGAACTCGTGGTATATATTTCCATGGGTTTTGGTAACCCTTATGGCGATGATTACAATGATGAAATTGTAATGCAATGGGTAAATAAAATAGCAGGTTTAGGTATTAAAATTATTTCCCTTGCTGATACAGTGGGTTTGGCGCAGCCTGCAGAAGTTTTTTCTATACTAAATAAATTAATACCCCTTTATAGTGATGTTGAATTTGGTGTACATCTCCACTCTTCTGTAGAAGGAAGGCAACAAAAAATTGAAGCTGCACTTCAAGCAGGCTGCAAAAGATTTGACGGCGCATTAAAAGGTATTGGCGGCTGCCCTTTCGCCAATGATGAACTAGTTGGTAACATAGATACAGCCTGGCTTATCTCTTATCTTAAAGAAAAAAAAATGCCTCTCCATTTACATGAAGAAGCATTGCAGATAGCCCTGGTACTGGCGGATAAAATATTTATTTAAGAGCCTGATTATCCGTCCTGCGGATAAGAACTTTTATTAATAACCAAATTGTGTTTTCCATTCCTCTGGTCCCAAATGTATATTGTACTTATTTGTACTTCTCCATTGTCAAAAGTTACCACAGTATTTCCGGTAATCTTATAGGTGCCCTTACTATTATTTTTACATATTGCTGAGGCATCTCTTGTGCTTACGGTGCCCTGTTTATCAAGCGTAAAATTTCCATCATTCATACTAGTTTAATCTTATTAATTCCGTGGGATATTTTTTGTTTCACCCATTTTAATAGATTCTTCAGAGCCTGATGTCCATTCTCCGAATTCATTAACATGAAAATTGATTATGCTAACCCAGTTTTCTGATACCTGTGTACTACTTCTGTAAAAGGTTTTATAAGTAAACGTTGCTTTTACAGGATAAATAGTAATGCCTGGCCCCCCGCCAATATCTCTTGAATACTGCCATTTACGGGGTGCGCCCAATTGTATTGATGTTACATCTACAGTCACTGCTCCGTCATAACCTTTATTGGCAGCTTTTTCACCTTTATTACAACGTATAATTTTTTTAAATAATTCCAGGTTAGGTTTGGCTGATTTAGATACCTGTGATTGTTGTACCGGACAGCTAAGTATAGGGCGATCAGCGGATAATGTATTATCTGCATCCACAGTTGCCTTACCCACTTTAACTGCAGTTTTTTCGTTTTGGTAAGGTGCATCATTAATAAGCCGTATACGTTGAGGAGGTATTTCTATTCCATCTAAATACATTCCATTACGGGCATAGTCATCAAGCGTTACACGGTATATTGTGCCATCTTTCCTATCATTTTTTAAAAATGGCATAATGGTACCTTTCTGCCATGAATCAATTGCTGCTTTATCTACTTCAACCCGATCACCCACTTTAAATTTTAGGTTATCGTTGTTTTGTGTATTGAGTACGGATTTTTGCGAAGCCTTTATTTTATTTGATGGAGGCGGGCTTTCTTCTATAACTTTTTCCTTTTCTGTTTTAGTTTGATTTTTACCTTTAGTTGAAGAAAGAACAGGAACATTAGCCGTTTGATTGTTTGGCCTGACACTTTTAATTTCCTTATTATCCACAGCACCTTCAATGTTTATAAATATTTGCTTATTTAAAAAATTAGCATCCCTGTTTAAGGGATCGCATTTTGCCCATATTACACCATTAGCTGTATAGAGTTTTACAATTTCTACCTCTGCCTTGCTCCAGTTAACATCTGCCCTTTTAGACAGCCCCGGTAAATTAATGTTGCCTACTGCCTTGCCAAAACTTACAAATGCAAAATCTTTGTCGTTTCTGCTGCCGTAACCAAGTTGAATAATATCACCCACCTTAAAAGTTTTACCTAAGTAGGTTACAGAACTTTCGTTTAAAGAGGCTTTTTGAGAATACACATTTAAAGAAATACATATCAGCAAAAAAAATAATTTTGTCTTCATAATTAATTCTTCATTATTTGTTTCCTGTAGTTCTCAACTTAAAGTACTCTAAATATTAATTTGTGATTATTAATTCCCTCTCACATATAAAATAAAAGATGCTCTGTTTTAAGCAAAGCATCTTTTATTTGAAAATTATAATTTAAAAAAAGGCAAAATTGCTCCTATTGTTGAAGTGATAGAACCTGTACCTTCTGCTAATACTTTACCTGCCGGTGTATTGCCTAGTATACCCGTAATTTGTTGAAACGTAGTATTATCTGTGATAGGGAAAGCTGACATAAAAGTGTTAGACATATTTGTTATCTCCCCCAACACTGCCCTGCCTCCTTTGGTAGCATGATCTTTTAAAGCACTTACCATCATAGCATAAGATGTTGCAGGTTTCCCTTGCCAATTAGATTGTTCTGTGCCCGATGCACCACGGCCATATATTTTTATGTATGCTGCGTTAATAACATCAACATAAGCAGCAGTATTTTTATTTTGCTCCAGGTAGTTTACATGATTTTTCATCATTTGCTGATAGGTTTGGTTTATCTGCTTCATCCACCAGCTTACTTCTGAATCTTTCTGCCCTGCGGGTGCAGTGGTTGATGGATTACGCCCCAAACCATGTCTGTAAGAACGTTCAATGATTTCCTTTTTAAACGTAGCTTCCGTAGTTGCATACTGCATATGGTAATCTACAAGTTGTTGCACGGATAGGTCAGCCTGTTTTAACCAATGGTCAATTTCACCTTGTACAGGTTGACGGCCAATTGCAATTCTATAAGATGCTACGATGCGTTGTTTTTTTTGATCGGCGGTTAATGCTTGTGCAAAAATTTCTGAACTCATTACAGTAATTAATAGTAACAGGCAGATTTTTAATTTTTTCATTTGTTATTTTTTTTAATTAGTGAAGAATAACAGTTTGGAATATATAAGTATTAGATTTATTGGTTCTTAAATTATCAGGATAGGGATCAGATTTTTTAAACTGTACAAAAAGTCTATAAGCAGTTAGTTTTGATTTTTCGAAATTAGATACTAGCTTATCGTAAAACAATACATCATATGCATCATTTTTTGTTATAACTTATATGCTTAAGTTTGATAATTATTAAAAGGTTGCTCTATTACTAACTATATGTTGAGAAATACTTTTCTATTGTTATTTATTATAAGCTTCAGCCTGCATGTTTCCGGCCAAACCCGTATCATCAATCAATTAAAACGGGAAATAGTTGTAGCTGCATCCCCCGGCATAAAACTGCAACAGATTTTGGCTTTGTGTGATCAAAGGCAATCTATGAGTGCTGATACATTGTATAAATATGCATCAATGGCCAAAGAAATCAGCCTTACACAAAATAATATTTTCAATATTGCTATGGCGGAATTTAATATGGCAAACTACCTTGTTAAGAAAGGCTTATTAGATACAGCTTTAAAAATTTGTGATAAAAATATTTTACTAATAGCTAACAAAAAAGGGAGTGCAGAAGCATTGATGAAATTAACCGGATTGAAAGCGCAAATATTAATAAAGAGT
>JBKJLG010000197.1:0-2694 GCA_046596995.1 Chitinophagaceae bacterium | reverse complement strand
GCCATCTAAAAAAGTTTCCACTTCATAAGAAAATTGTGCAGGAATATGAATATCATCTCCAATAAAATCCATTTTTATACCCAACTGTTTAAATTTATCAGGTATAATTCCCAAATGTTCAATCCCTGCATTTTTTATGGTGATCTCACTTTGTGTCATAGCAGCAAGGCCGATGAAGGAGCCAACCTCTATCATATCGGGCAACATGGTGTGTTCAGTTCCTGATAATTTTTCAACGCCTTCCACAATTAGCATGTTGCTTGCCACACCTTTAATGTTTGCACCCATACGGATAAGCATTTTGCAAAGCTGCTGTATATAAGGCTCACAGGCTGCATTGTAAATAGTTGTAATGCCAGATGCCATTACCGCTGCCATTAAAATATTAGCTGTGCCAGTAACACTCGGCTCATCGAGCAATAAGTAAGTCCCTTTTAATTCATTGGCGGATAAATGAAAAAATGCATCTTCCGTATTGTAGGCTATTGTTGCGCCCAACTTTTCAAAATTATTAATATGTGTATCAAGCCTTCTTCTGCCAATTTTATCACCGCCGGGTTTTGGTATAAAAGCTTTTTTAAAACGTGCAAGCATGGGACCAGCCAGCATTACACTCCCGCGGAGGCGCCCACTTTTTTTGTAGTAGTCATCGCTGTGCAGGTATTCAATATTTACATCATCTGCCTCAAAAGTGCAGGTGTGCCTGTCAATTCTTTCAATTTTTACACCCAACTCCCCCAATAATTCTATCTGCAGATTTACATCCGTAATGTCAGGAATATTTTTAATGGTAACTTTTTCTGAAGTAAGTAACACGGCACAAATTATTTGCAGCGCTTCGTTTTTGGCGCCTTGCGGAGTTATTTCTCCGCTTAGTTTATTGCCGCCGTTAACTACAAATGATGCCATGTGCGAATATCAATTAATTTTTTATGAAAAATAAAAACCCTGACAAATGCCAGGGTAAAATCTTTTTAAAAAATTTACATTTTAATACCTTTTTTTGCCAAACTTATTATTATTGTTGCGGTTATCTCTGCCGCCTTGCCCCCCTTGATTGTTACGGTTATCTCTGCCGCCGGGCCCCTGGTTATTACGGTTATTATTATTTCTTGCGCCAAAATTTTTCCTATATTTTCCGCCGCCGCTTGGATAGTCCTCGGTACGATTATCAACCCGGTGCTTAACAAACGGACGGTTGTTAAACTCAAGCTCACCCTGGGTTATAGATTGTAATTCGGTTTGAATATTATCATCATGCACCAGCTCTTTATGCCAGTTGCTGTACGTTAACTTCATGTAATAAGCAATGGCATTGGCAAAACCCTGGCGCTTTTCTGCATCCTCTTCCTGCAATGCTTTATCAATAACTATCTCAATATTTTTACCAAGATGATTGTATTTAGGATATCTTTTTGGATAAGGCAATGCATCAGGCTTTGCTTTTAAAGATTCTCTGGTAGGAATGGGATACGGACTGTCAACATCCAGTTTAAAATCGCTTATTAAAAAAAGATGATCCCAAAGTTTATGGCGAAAATCTTCAACATTTTTTAAATGAGGATTTAAAAAACCCATTAGTTCAATAAGTGCATAAGCATTTTTCTGGCGCTTTTCCCTGTCTTCCAAACCAAGAAGATACTCCACCATTTTTTGTATGTGGCGGCCATATTCCCTTATAATTAAATGATTCCTGGTAGTATTATACTCCATGTTCTCTACATTCTGCATATAAGCAAATGTATCAATTTAAAATGTAGCAAACAAGCTACGCTTAGATATAGAGAGCTGTATTAAGTTTTATAGATAAATCTTTTTTTGCAAAACCAGTAGGCAAGCAGCACACCGATACTGTCTGCAAGCCAGTCAAAAAGTTCAAATTCCCTGCCGCTGATGTAAAATTTTTGAATGAACTCGGTTGTTAAACCCCAAAGTGAAACAGCTATGGCAATTTTAGTAAACCGGTTTAACAACTGTTGTTTACTTAAGTTTAATTTATAAAATGGCCAGCAAAATAAAAAAGTCAATATTCCGAACATGGCAATATGCACCCATTTATCAAAATAAATTTTACTAAGAAGACCCGAGGAAGGAAAATTGCTGCCCGGTATACAAATGAGTAAGAGCACAATAAAAAACCAGGCAATGCCTGGTATAAAATTTTTAAAATTGCTGTTCATTTATCAATACAATTAACCTGTTAATTTTTCGTACGCCGCTGCATCCATCAATTTGTTTACATCATCAGGATTATCAACTGTCATCTTTATCATCCACCCTTCGCCGTAAGGGTCTGTATTCACCAGTTCAGGATTAGATTCCAGAGCAGGATTAACCTCAGTTATGGTACCTGCTACCGGCAAAAAAAGATCGCTTACTGTTTTAACAGCTTCCACTGTGCCAAACACGGCCTCGGCAGACAGTGCTTTTCCTTTCGATTCAATTTCTACATACACTATATCACCCAACTCGCCTTGTGCAAAATCGGTTACCCCAATAGTTGCAATATCGCCTTCCAGTTTAACCCATTCATGATCTTTTGTATAGCGGAGTTCTTCAGGAAAATTCATATATTAATTTTTGATGGTTAATTATTAAGCTGCAAAATAATGATTTATAAGCCTACAAAAAGAAAGGTTTATTTATTTGAAGGCTATTTTTTTTTAATTCTCATCTTCATATGTAAATCTGTAA
>JBKJLG010000337.1:0-7468 GCA_046596995.1 Chitinophagaceae bacterium | reverse complement strand
AACCATTGACAGGTCAGATCTTATTCTTGATATTTTTGCCGCAAGAGCCAAAACCGCACAGGCGAAAGTTCAGGTAGAGCTTGCACAATATCAATATATTTTACCAAGATTAAAAGGTATGTGGAGCCACCTTGAAAGGCAGGGTGGTGGCATTGGTAGCAGAGGCCCCGGTGAAACTGAAATTGAAACAGACAGGCGTATTGTAAATGAAAAAATTGCCTTGCTGCGCAAGAGATTAAAAGAAATTGACAAGCAAGCCTTTACACAACGAAAAGACAGGGGAGAGTTTATCAGGGTTGCCTTGGTAGGTTATACAAACGTTGGTAAATCAACCTTAATGAACCTGCTTAGCAAAAGCGAAGTATTTGCAGAAAATAAATTATTTGCCACCCTTGATACTACAACCCGTAAAGTTGTTTTTGGGCATACGCCTTTTTTGCTGAGTGATACGGTTGGTTTTATAAGAAAGCTTCCGCATCACCTTATTGAAAGTTTTAAAAGCACTTTAGATGAAGTAAAAGAATCTGATATATTACTGCATGTGGTGGATATTTCTCACCCGCAGTACGAAGAACAGTATGCAGTTGTAAATAAAACCTTGCAGGAGCTTGAAGCTTTTGATAAGCCCACCATTACAGTGTTTAACAAGATGGATATGTATGAGAAAAACACATTTGATGAGTGGCTGGAAGATGAAGTAAAGCAGGAAATTTTATCTGAGCTAAAGCAAAAATGGCAAAGGGATACCCATGGTAATTGTGTTTTTGTATCTGCTACCGAAAAGCAAAATATTGAGGGCTTAAAACAAACAGTTTTAAATAAAGTGCGAGAAATTTACCAGGTTCGGTATCCTTATAAAGCTGAATATTTCTTTTAAAGCCCTTTGCCTCAAAAAAACCTGTATTCAATTTTTGTAACAAAGTAAAAATAGCTATTTTTGCCACCCAATAAATTCCTCCTTAGCTCAGTTGGTTAGAGTCCCGAAGATTCGGGATTAATCAGAGGAGAAAAGGAAAAAACATTATTCCTCCTTAGCTCAGTTGGTTAGAGCATCTGACTGTTAATCAGAGGGTCCCCCGTTCAAGTCGGGGAGGGGGAGCAATCACCGGAGGGTTTCAAGCAATTGAAACCTTTTTATTTATCTCACCCAATATTCTTCAACTCAATTATTTTCATTTCTGGCAATTGCAGGGCGATTAAATAACCGTAGCCGGGTTTGTAATCATACACACAACCGCCATCTATATTTATCTTATTGCAATTTTTTTGATTAATTAAATCCACATAGCGGATAGGCGTATGCCCATGTACCAGTATTTTATTTTTGATCATTGCTTTGTCAAAATATTCATCCCTTGTCCACAGCATGGCATCTTTTTCATTAAAAGGATTTGCAGTTTTAAAATTCAATCCGGCATGTACAATTATATATTTGTTGGTTTCAATATAAAATTTGGTGCGCTTTAAAAATGCTACATATTTTTTCTCCAGCTTATTTAAAGAGGTAATACCAAAACTTAAAAGGGTTTCATTTCCTCCGTTTTCAAGCCAATGGCTAAAACTTGTTTCATCATTCATCGCATCAAGCATCATTTGCTCGTGGTTTCCACGCAACGTATGTATGTTGTATCCTTCACTTCTTAATTGTAAAATAAAATCAATTACACCCTTGCTATCATGTCCCCTGTCGACGTAATCCCCTACACAATAAATTTTATCTTTTTTATTTATTGTAATTACCTCAAGCAAAAGCTTTTTAAAGGTTTTACAACAACCATGAATATCTGATATTACAAAACTACGGGGCATGCAAATTTTTAAAAGGCGGAAATTTCTCTATTTATTTTTCCAAAGTATTTTGCCCTGGCGGTTAACATAACCCCATACGCCGGGTGTAATGTATGCTGCTGCCACACCCTGTAAAAAAAGAAAAGGATCTGTAAAAGATAAGCCGCCAGCAAGCGTTAAAGGCACAGTTACCTTGCCCAAGGCATCAATAAATCCCCATTTTTGATCAAGCACACTTCCTCTGGAAACAGCTGCAAGCCCATTGCTGAACGGTTCGGCATTTATATATTTAGGCTTAATAATCCAGTTGCCTTTTGTATTTATGTAGCCATACAAGCTATCCGTTTTTGCTGGTGCCAGTCCGTTTTTAAATTTACCTATCATGCTAAATTTGGCAGGTATAACTATAGTGCCGGTTTTGTCCATCACACCATATTTTTCTTTTTCAGCAACAGCCACCAATCCTTCCGAAAAATCTTTATCGCTAAAAACATATTCTTTATTTATTTTGATAACCGATCCAATTTGCCGGACAGGTTGTATCACCCAGTTTCCTTTTGTATCAATATAACCGTAAGTATCTCCATCTTTTGATGCCATACAAAGTCCGTTGCTAAAATCACTCAGCTTTTCAAATTTTGGATATATGACAGTATCGCCTTTTGTATTAATAAAACCATAGGTTGAAAACAGTCCACGTTCAAATTTTATTTTTGCAAGTCCATCGTGAAATACAAGCCAGGTGGGGTATTTAGCCTCTATTACCATTTCTCCTTTTGTGTTTATTACGCCCCAATCCTCATCTTCCAGTACACTTGCAAAGCCTTCATTAAAATTAGTGGCTGCATCATATTTGGCAGTTATAACATTTTTTCCTTCTGTATTAATAAAGCCCATTTTTTCTCCGGGTATAGCGGCGTATGCCATCCCTTCATAAAAAAAGCCCGCAACTTTATATTTGGGAGCAAGTATTTCTTTACCGGTTGAATCTATGTATCCCCACTTTGCATCTTTATAAACAGGGAAAAGATTTTGAGCATACAATGCCTGGGTTACAAAAAAGAAAATAACAGCAATTACATATTTCATGATTTATCTATTTAAGTAAAAATAAATTTTTTTTAAGCAGGAATTAATACCCATTCGCACGGATACTCTTTACTGTTTTTGGTGCTACATTGTGATATAAATCTTTTCATGAAAAAGTATTTTACGTTTTTTATTCTTTTCTTTTTCTTTTTTTCTGCTGCACAGCCGCCTCAATTGCTGGTACAACTGGGGCATAGCGACAGGGTAATGTGTTTAGATTACAGCCTTGATGGAAAATTTATTATTAGTGGGGGAAATGATAATTTGATAAAATTATGGGAGGTAGGCAGCGGCTTAATGGTGCGTACATTTCAGGGGCACAACGGATTAATTTATGATGTAAAATGGGGAACCGATGCAAAAAGTTTTTTTAGTTGTAGCTGGGATGACCGCAGACTAATTAAATGGGATATACTTTCAGGAAAAATTATTAAAGAATTTCGTTTTGGTAAAGAGGCTGCAACAAAAATTGCTGAAAGCAATGATGGAAAAACCCTTGCTGCCGCCTGCGATGAAGAGGGCGTATGGCTTTTTAAAACAAGTGATCTCTCACTCATAAAAAAATTTCCGGTAAAAGAAGCAGGCTATGTAAATTTTAGTGAAGATGAGAAAAATATTATCATAACCCAAAAAGGGTATGGAGAAGTTAAGACCCAAATATTTGCCATTGCATCGGGCAATAAATTAAATGAGCTTTCTATTTTATCCGGCGTTGAATCGGTTGCCCTGCAAGGCGATAGATTATTGGTTTGCAATTATGAAAAAGTTGCTGCTTATGATCTCATTTTAAAAAAAGAAATATTCTCTTTTAAAAAAGATTCAACAAGATTTCGCTCTGTAGCGCTAAGCAAAAATAAAAAGTTGGGTGCCGTAGGAATGGAATATGGACAAATAAAAATATTTAATGAAAACGGGAATAAAGTAAAAGTTGATGGCAACATTCTAACGCTCACCCGTGCACATCAATACCAGATAAACAATATGCGTTTTAGCCCTACGGGTGAATTTCTTTGCACCGCCTCCAACGACTGGACGCTAAAGTTATTCAGTACATCAACCGGTAATGTTGTACGCAATTTAAAAACACAAAGCGAATACATACAGGGTATAAGTTTAAACACACAAGGCAATCTGTTAGCCTTTTCCTCCGGCAATATGTCCACTGGCAATCATGCAGGTGTTTGGGATTTAATGAAAGGAAAACTATTTTCATTTTATAAAGGCAATGATCCTGATAAACCCTTACCCGCCGTAGCTTTTAACCCGAGAGGAAAAAATATAGCAGCCTCCGGCATGGATGGCAGTGCCAATTATTGGGAATTTCCGGGCAATGGTAACAGCGGCAATGTTTCATTTTCAAACAGCCCTGTTTCCTGTATTGCATACACGCCTAACGGTAAAAATATTATCAGCGGCACCAAAGATGGAAAAATAGTTTTTTGGCGGTTCGACAGAAACAAAACAGAATTAATTGAAGCTGATAAAAGCGGAATATCATCTATTGCCGTAAGCCCGGATGGAACTGTAATAGCAGCAGGCACGTATGATGGAAAAGTATTACTGTACAGTTACGATACCCGCCAACTTTTACAAACTATAGAATCTCATACGCAGGCTACGGGCTATATAGATACCAGCAATGTAATGTCGTATGGTTCAAAAACATCTTTCTCATTAGATGGAAATTTTACTGCTATTTATGCATCTGTAATGGGCATTGCTTTTAGCCCAGATGGTAAAACGGTTGCAGCCTGCGGAGGAAATTGGATCAAGCTTTTTGTTGCAGCAAGCGGAAAAAATTTATCTAAAATAAACCAATACGGCGCAGGCTTTGTAAGCGTTAATTTCAGCCATGATGGAAAAATGATATGCAGCGCCGGTGCTGATTTCATAGTAAGGCTATGGGATATATCATCACAAAAAATATTGCAAACTTTAGCCGGTCATCAAAATGAGATAAGAACAGCAATGTTTAGTAACAACGATCAGTATCTTATTAGCGGCAGTATTGATACGCAGATAAAAATATGGGACATTAAAAAAAGTAAAGAACTCCTTTCATACATTATTCTTGCCGGTGGCGATGATTATATAATTAGCAATCCGCAGGGATATTATTTTGCAACAAAAGGCGCTGCAAAAATTCTTTCTTTTAGAATTGGTAATAAAGTTTTGCCTTTTGAGCAGTTTGATTTAAAATTCAATCGTCCTGATATTATTTTATCTGATATTTCATTATTTGCTTATGGCAATGCTTTGGATAATCCCAATGTTCCTTTAATAAAATCTTACTATGCAGCTTATCAAAAAAGATTAAAGCGCCTGGGTTTTGATGAAGCACAAATAGGAAGTGAACTGCACATTCCCGAAGTTTCTTTTCTAAATAAAAACATTCCTTTAATTACTAAAAACCCTAAACTGGAATTTGACATTATTGCCAAAGATGATAAATACAATATAAAAAAGATAAATGTTTGGGTAAATGATGTCCCTGTGTATGGGCCTGCCGGCCTGGTTGTAAATGCAAAAGAGGCTATAAAAAAATGTGAGATAATGCTGAGTGGAGAAAGAAATAAAATAACCGTATCAGCCTTAAATGATAAAGGCGCAGAAAGCTATAAAGAAAATTTTGAGATAAGGTATGATGGCGGTGTGCAAAATTATAAAGTGTATTACATAGGCATTGGCGTAAGCAATTATAAAAATTCAGATTTTAATTTAAAGTATTCGGTTAAAGATATCAATGATTTTTCTGCGGCGATTAAAACGAGATATCCGGATGCAGACATCACTTTGCTTACCGATGAAAACGCCACCCGTGAAAATATATTAAAGACAAAAGAAAAACTATTAAAAACAACCGTAAACGATAAGGTCATCATCTCTCTCAGCGGGCATGGCTTATTAAGCAAGGAACTTGATTTTTATTACGCTACCTATGATGTTGATTTTAAACACCCCGAAAAAAAAGGATTGTTGTATGATGATCTGGAAAATCTTTTAGAAGGCATTGCTGCACGCAATAAATTATTGCTGGTAGATGCCTGTCACAGTGGTGAGGTGGATAAAGAAAATACTTTGCTGGCAGATGAAATAAAATCTTCAGCAAAGGATGTAAATGGTATTGCCGCAAGAGGCGTGGGAGAAATAATTGATACCAGCAGTGTTGGGCTTAGCAATAGTTTTGAACTGATGCAGGACATATTTGCAGACCTTAGTAAAGGCAATGGTGCTGTGGTTATCAGCGCCGCAGGCGGAAAAGAATTTGCACTGGAATCTCCACAATGGAATAATGGCGTTTTTACTTACAGCATAATTGAAGGCTTAAAAAATAAAAAAGCAGACCTTAATAACAGCGCAAAAATTTCAGTTACTGAGCTTAAAAAATTTGTAAGCGATAATGTGCAATTGCTAACCGGCGGAAAACAAAAGCCCACATCCCGCAGGGAAAATTTGGAAAATGACTGGGATGTTTGGTAAGGGGTGCATTCCAAATTGTCGCTCCTTATTTCGGCCGGTGGGCACACCGGCCGAGGCTGTGGCGTGGTTTGTGTCCTCACAAACCATTTGCTGCTGCGACAATTTGGAATGCACCCTTTTATAAGCCATTAAACTTTAAACATTTAGTTTTTAAAATTGGGTAACTTTCTTTTTTAAAAATTTAAAATGAGTACCAGCCGCAGAAGTTTTTTACAAAAAACAGGATTACTCACAAGTGCTTTTTCTCTCAATAGTTTATATAATCAATTACACGCTGCAGATATAGAAACTGCTAATAAACGAGTTGCTGCATTAACACCGGGGCAAATTGCAACTGACGAGGATTACTGGAGCGTAATTCAACAGGCATACACGGTAAACCCAAATATTATAAACTTAAATAATGGAGGCGTAAGTCCTTCGCCAAAGGTTGTGCAGGAAGCACTTGAGCGCTATAATAAGTTATCAAACGAAGGACCATCATATTATATGTGGCGTATTTTAGATATGGGCAGAGAGCCTTTAAGAGAAAAGCTGGCAGACCTTGCAGGATGTGACCCAAATGAAATTGCTATAAACAGAAATGCCACAGAAGCATTGAACACAGTGATCTTCGGATTAAATTTAAATGCAGGAGATGAAGTGATAGGAACGAAACAGGATTATCCGAACATGATAAATGCTTGGAAACAAAGGGCTGCCAGGGAAGGGATAATTTACAAACAGATCAGTTTTAATTTCCCCATTGAAGATGATGATGCAATTGTAAGTGCTTATGAAAAAGCCATAACTGCAAAAACAAAAATTTTGCATGTTACACACATGGCTAATTGGTGCGGACAATTAATGCCAGTGAAAAAAATTGCAAAAATAGCGCATGATAAAGGCATTGAGGTTTTGGTTGATGGCGCACATTCATTTGGCTTGCTCGATTTTAAAATACCTGATCTTGATGCTGATTATTTTGGCACAAGCCTTCATAAATTTTTAAGTGCGCCAATTGGCAGCGGAATGTTATGGATTAAAAAAGAAAAAATAAAAAACCTATGGCCACTTATATGTAGCGATAAACCCAATAGCCCGGACATAAGAAAGTTTGAAAGCCTTGGCA
>JBKJLG010000296.1:0-7999 GCA_046596995.1 Chitinophagaceae bacterium | reverse complement strand
ATATTGGTAAAGGTTCTCAACTTGCACCAGCACCAAATAAATATGTAACGTTTGCCGTAATATTGTTTTCTTCTCAATCAAATAGCCCAAAGCTTATTCCTTTAGTTTCTTTGCGCTGCGCTTTTTTAAATGTACTGCTAACGTTTGGCAGATTAGGGTGATGGTTGCTCATTAATTGTTCGATGGTTATTATTTGTATTTTATCCTGACCAAATTCAACATCTCCAATTTTTATATGACCTGCTGCTTTGGCTTCTTTAACCATTTCTTTTGTAACCGTACTTTCAAAGCAAACAAATATTCCTGCATTGGCTTTTTGCTTATCAATCACCTGAACAAATTCACGGATGTTAGTTACGTTTACTTTTCCGCTTTTAATTTCTATCAATACAAATTCTTTTCCAGTTTCAGTTTGATAAGTTAAATAACCATCAAAGCCGCCATCGGCAACTTTCTTCTCATTTACAACACCATTCAATAAAACTTCTATTACCCATTCCTGAAAAAGTATTCTGCCCTTATCCGTTTTTTCTGCAAGCTCTCTTGCGCTGGCAACATCGGCAGGAAAGCCATGAATTTTTATGTTATGTTTTACACCTTCTCCATAACTATCCACCAAACGTTTTACAATTAATCGAATTGCCAAATGAGAAATATCTGCACCTAGCCATTTTCGATTTAATTTTTGTGCAGCAGAAATTGTTGTACCGCAGCCACAAAAGAAATCTGCTACTACGTCCCCTTCATTTGTACTTGCTTGAATTATTCTCACCATTAATGCCTCAGGTTTTTGAGTTGGATATCCAAGTCGTTCATCTGATGAACCCATTAAAGGAGAGATATCATCCCATATATCTTGCATTGGAGTTCCGTGCATATCTTCAAGAAAATTCTTATAGCTTGGAATTCCATTTTTAGAATGAACCAATAATTTATTCTGGTCAGCTTTCAACATTCTCTCTTTAGTCCATTTCCAAACTTTTGTAACTCCTTTCCAATCGTAAGTTAAATTTGGTCGGTTCGGATTTGGATTTATTAAAGAGACTAATCTATACACTCTACCAGTTTCATCTTTATATCTGTAAAATTGATTAAGATATTCTTCTCTATGTTACTGAACTGCTTATTCCATGTGGATTTATCGGATTTACTATAAAACAATATTGTATCATGTGAATTCCCAAAAGATATTTTGACATTTCCATGAGGTAATGTTCTCTTCCATATAATTTCACTTCTAAAATTTTTCTCTCCAAAAATCATATCGGAAATCAATTTCAAATAATGGCTCATGGTAGGGTCGCAATGCAAATAAAAACTGCCGGTATCTTTCAACAATTTGTGCATATAAAAAATGCGTAAAGCCATTGTGGTTAAATATGCAACAGCGCTATGGTTTATGCTTTTTGCTTTGCCAAATGCAGTAAGTACATCGTACAAATCTTTGTTTAATTCTGCCAGCATGTGCAGTTCATCCATATAAGCAACATTCGTCCACGTATCTGCAAAGGCCTGCTTTTGTGCATTGGCATCTTTCATGTCCATGCTTTCAAACAATACATTGTAATTACGCTTGCTGTTAAAAGGCGGGTCAATGTAAATGAGGTCAATAAAAGGTTGCGGATAATTTTCTTTAAGGTCTCTCAGCACATCAAGGCAGTCACCAAAATATAAATGATTCATTCAATTAGTTGTTTATCAAATATAAACAAACATAACAAAAGCCTGGAGTCAATAAATTAAAAACTTACCGATATAGAAGTTGCCAGCCATGTACTCTTAGATACCAAAGTATTATTTCTTTTTTCAAAGATTTTATCCTTACTATTTAAAGTTCTTGCTTCTACCCGCCATAAAACATTTTTTATAATTGCATAATCAACATTAGCAGAAAAGCCGGAGGTTGCAAAACCATTTGGTGTGCCTGTTGAAATGATCACTTCATTTTTATCTTTATAATATTCAGCTCTTGCTGCCAAAGAAAGCTTATCAGTTGCTGCATATTTTATTATTATCACCGGTGAATACCAGGTATTCATTTTGCGGCTTCGTTTTATTTTTTGCTCGGTACCAATATCAAAACCTAAAGTTGCAAACCATTTATTGCTCAGTTTAAATATGCCATAAAAATTATGGAAGTAACGCATTCTTCTAACACTGTCGGGCTTGTCGTTACCGATAAATGTGCTGGAGTTTACAGTTACTTTCTCAGACGGTTTGTAAGTAACATGTGTTCCCAAACCAGGCGTACTGTTGCCATCCGGCCTTTTAATTCTTTGCCATCCGTTTAATATAATTGCAGCTACATACCATTTTTCATCTGTACTTGTATATCCAATCTTTACACCGCTTTCATAATAAGGGGAGTTTTCGGCCAGTAAACTTCTGGTAAGGTTCCAGCAATCTTTTCCAATAGCGCTCTCAAAGCCAATGTGTGAGGCAAATATTCCTGCATCTAACCAAATATTTTTTTTTGCAGATAATTTTACGCCGATATTTCCCTCCAATAAATTTCTAAAAACTTCAGGCTCTGCAGATAGATTCGCATGTGCATATGTGCCTGTCATCAATGCCAGATTCGCCCTTATTTTATCAGTTGAATAAGTTGCTTTTGTGTATCCCATATTCAGATTAAATTCGTTACTGCGGTTAAAGCTGTAAATAAAATTTGGTTGATTATGCGTACCCGGATTATTGAAATTGTACAAGTAATATGTTTCAACATAGCCGGTAAATGTAAATGAGCATTTTACTTCCTGTGCTATAATAATTAAAGATGCAAAATTAAAGGTGACAAGTAGCATAATTTTTTTCATATAGATTATTTGGCTAATTTTTTTGCCAGCTTACCAATCGTTAACCCATGGAGCACTACTGGAAATAAAACATTGATTTAGTTTATGGAAATAAAAATAAACATACATTTCTATTGCCACTCTCTATTGCTACAGAGATAGTGCAGCAGGCTATTAATGTTAAATTGTATCGCATTTAATGCATAAGCTTGTATTGAAGCAAATAAATTACTGCCCCGGAAAAATAACCGATTAACGCAAGCCAGCTTATTCGTTTTACATACCAAAAGAAATTTATTTTTTCCATACCCATTGCAGCCACACCTGCTGCAGAACCAATTATTAATGCACTACCTCCTGTACCTGTTGCATATGCTAAAAACACCCAAAAAAAATGATCGGGGGGGTATTGCTCTAAACTATACATTCCTTGAGAAGCTGCAACCAAAGGAACATTATCTACTATAGCAGAAAGCAACCCTATAGTGGTTATAATTATTGTATCATTATTAATCGTTTGCGTTAACCATTGTGCAAGCTGTGTTAACTGACCTGTAGCCTGTAAAGCGGAAATACTGATTAATATTCCCAGGAAAAACAAAATACTTGGTGTATCAATTTTACGCAATGCATACGCTACGGTTAAAGAATCTTTATCAGGGGTGTCTCTTTGGTTGTGCAATATCTCAGTAATAATCCACATTAAGCCTAATCCTAATAAAATTGCCATAAAAGGAGGTAAGTGTGTAAGTGTTTTAAATACAGGCACAAAAATTAAAATGCAAACGCCAAGTAGAAAAACAAAATTTCTTTCAAATGCAGGTTTTAATACTTCTTGTTTTTCTTTCAATACTGGCTCAATAGTGCCTTTCATTTTAAAAGAAATAATAATTAAAGGAATAAGCAAACAAAAAATACTTGGTATAAATAATTCTTTTATTATGTTTAGCGCAGTTATCTGTCCGCCAATCCATAACATGGTGGTGGTTACATCCCCTAACGGAGACCAGGCCCCTCCTGCATTTGCAGCAATTATGGTAATCCCTGCAAAAAATAAGCGTTTTTCTTTATCAGCTATTAATTTTCTTAGTAATGAAATGATAACAATGGTGGTTGTAAGATTATCTAACAAAGCGGAAAGAAAAAATGTAATGATGGCAATAATCCAAAGAAGCTTTACTGCACTTTTTGTTTTTATTCTGTCAGTAATTACTTGAAATCCGTCATGAGCATCTATAATTTCTACAATTGTCATAGCACCCAACAGAAAAAACAGAATACCGGATACCTCCCCTAAGTGCTCCATGAGTTGCTCATTTACAATATGTTTATCGGGCTGAAATAAAATATATATTGTCCAGCAAATAACTCCCGTTACTAATGCACTTGCTGCCTTATTAATTTTTATACTATGTTCTAAAGTGATTGCGAAATAGCCAAGAATAAAAATGATGATGATTGCTAAAGACATATTTTTTTACTTTATAATTAAATACTTTTTTTTATTTTATAATGCAATATAAAAAAACAAATGGTTTAATTATGTTGTATAATCCTTCTATTATACACCTGGTTAATTGCTAATTACTATATTTTATTGCCCATTAAATAACTCTTTGCCTATAAGTAAAAATCAATATACATTTGCGTTTATATTTTACACAGAAAAATATTTTCTTTGTAAAGAACATAAATTTTATTTGTGAGAAAAAATCTCAATAAAGTAACTGGTGCAGGTTTACTTATTGCTTTAGGAATTATCTACGGAGACATCGGAACATCCCCACTCTATGTTTTAAACGCAATCATAAGAGATAAAGTAATTACAGATGAATTAATATTGGGTGCCTTATCCTGTATCATCTGGACGCTTACTTTACAAACAACCGTTAAGTATGTAATACTAACATTAAAAGCAGATAATAGGGGAGAAGGCGGAATTTTTTCTTTATACACTCTTGTAAGAAGGCAAAAAAAATGGTTGGTTTATCCCGCTATGATAGGCGGCGCTGCTTTACTGGCAGATGGAATGATAACGCCTCCAATTTCTGTAACCTCTGCAGTAGAAGGTTTAAAGCAAATTAGTTTTTTCAGCGGCATAACTGAGGCAACGGTGGTGTATATTGTTATAGCAATTTTGGTAGTGCTGTTTTTTGCCCAGCAATTTGGTACAGCATCAATAGGTAAAATGTTTGGGCCTATAATGTGTATTTGGTTTGGTATGCTTGCAGTGTTAGGCTTCTCACATTTATTTGATGCGTTGTATATTTTTAAAGCATTTAACCCCTGGTATGGTATAAAAGTTTTAACCCAGTACCCCAATGGATTTTTTCTGTTAGGTGCAGTTTTTTTATGTACAACGGGAGCTGAGGCGTTGTACAGCGATCTGGGTCATTGCGGCAGAGGCAATATTCGTATATCATGGATCTTTGTAAAATCTGCACTCATTATAAATTATCTGGGGCAGGGTGCGTGGTTGCTTGCAAATCATTCCGGACAAGTTTTTACCAAAGCAATAATTGATGATGGTTTTAATCCCTTTTACGGCATAATGCCAGAGTGGTTTAAAATTTTCGGAATTGCCATTGCCACGGTTGCAGCCATAATTGCAAGCCAGGCTTTAATCAGCGGATCATTTACACTTATCAGCGAAGCAATGCGGTTAAACCTTTGGCCTAAAATGAAAATTAATTATCCGACTGAAGCCAGGGGACAATTATATATTCCCGGCATAAACACACTTTTATTTGTAGGCTGCGTGGGCATCACTATTTATTTTAAATCTGCCTCCAATATGGAAGCTGCTTACGGGCTTGCCATTACGCTCTGCATGTTGGCAACGTCAATTTTATTTGCAAATTTTTTAGTAGCCCGGCGAACGCCAACCGTATTAATTTATTTATACCTCGCTGTTTATCTCACTATTGAAATAAGTTTTTTAATTGCGAATCTTGAGAAATTTCCGCATGGGGGTTTTGTAACTTTAATTGTTGGGGGCTGTTTATTTGCTGTAATGTATATATGGTTCAGGGCACGTAAAGTTAAAAACAGGTATGTAGAATTTGTTCGTTTAGAGCAATATCTCTCTATGCTGCAGGAGCTTAGTAACGATGCAAGCATTGCAAAATATGCAACTCATCTTGTGTATTTAACCAGTGCCGATAACCCCAAAGAAATTGAGCATAAGATTATTTATTCAATTTTAAACCGTAAGCCAAAGCGTGCAGATATTTACTGGTTTGTACATGTACATACATTGGATGATCCCTACACAAGTGATTACAGTGTGGAAACAATTATTCCCAATGAAGTGATAAGGGTAGAATTCAGGATGGGCTTTAGGGTGGAGCCGCACATAAATCTGATGTTTAGAAAGGTGGTAGAAGATATGGTGGCTAACCGGGAAGTGAATATTACCAGCCGTTACGAAAGTTTGCAGCGCAATAATGTTGTGGGTGATTTTCAATTTATTGTTATGGAGAAGTTTTTATCAAGAGATAATGAATTACCATTTTTTGAAAAGCTGATAATGAAGCTGCATTTTTGGATAAAAGATAAAAGCCTTAGCGAAGAAAGAGGTTTTGGGCTTGAGCAAAGTAACGTAACGGTAGAAAAATTTCCGCTGATTGTTGCACCGGTAAGCAAATTAAAACTTAACCGTATTTACAGGGATGATGAATAAAAATCCCACTTAATTATTAATTAAAAATTAGCAATTAAAAATTATATAGGAACTTACTGATTATATTAAGAATTCCTAATTCCTAATTTTTAATTTCTTTGTCTCCAACAATAATATATATAATAGCCGGATACGCTGTATTAATAATTATAGTTTACATCATTCAGGAAAAAATTATTTTCAAGCCTGAAAAACTAAAGCAGGATTTTCTTTATAAATATGATGCGCCTTTTAAAGAATTATTTTTTGATGTTGCAGAAGAGGTTAGCATAAACGGACTCCATTTTTATGTAAAAGAGCCACATGGTCTTGTACTTTATTTTCATGGAAATACGAGAAGTATAAAAGGCTGGGCCAGGTACGCCAAAGATTTTTACAGATATAATTATGATGTTGTTTTGGTTGATTACCGCGGCTTTGGTAAAAGTACCGGCAAGCGCAACGAAAAAGATATGCTGAATGATATGCAGGTGGTGTACGAAACACTTGCAGCACGTTATAATCAAAATCATATTATAGTATATGGACGAAGCCTTGGCAGCGGTTTTGCAACAAAGCTGGCCTGTGATAATACGCCGCGTTATTTAATATTAGATGCGCCGTATTACAGTTTTATAAAAGCAGTGCAAAGGTTTATGCCCATATTACCCATGCGATATGTTTTACGATTTAAACTTCAAACCGATAAGTGGATAAGAAAAGTAAATTGCCATACTTACATTTTGCATGGCACCAAAGACTGGCTAATACCAATAAAACACAGTGAACAGTTGCAGGCAATTAATCCAAGGAAGATCACACTCATTCGTATTCAAGGCGGCAGGCATAATAATTTACCTTCGTTTCCCGAGTATCACAATTTTATAAGAGATATATTAATTCCTTAAAGGGAATAAAAAATGAAAGATTTAAGTTCACCAAAAACTAATAAGCCAAGTCGCTGGCTCTTCTGGATAAAAATAATTCTGCTTGTTTATTTTGTTGCAGGCATTGCATTTTATTTTTTACAGGAAAAATTTTTATTGCATCCCCAATCCTTACCTGCTGATTATATTTATTCATTTACTACTTCTTTTAAGGAAGTAAATATTATCATTGGTAAAAATGAATCGCTGAATATGATCCGGTTTTTACCCAAAGATTCAGTTAGAAAAGGTGTTGTTTTATATTTTCATGGTAACATGAAAAACATAAATCACTACGCAAAAGCGGCTGATAATTTTACAAAGAAAGGATACGAAGTTTGGATGCCTGATTATCCCGGCTTCGGTAAAACTACCGGAGAATTTTCTGAAAAAAGATTGTATGAAGATGCAGCGCAGGTTTATAAATTGGCTCTTAAAAATTTTTCTGCCGATAGCATTATAATTTATGGCAGATCACTGGGCACCGGCGTTGCCTCGCAATTAGCTTCTGTGCAAAATTGCAAAAGGCTGATACTGGAAACACCCTATCCCTCTATTCCTGATTTGTTTTATGCTTATGCACCATTTTATCCCTCATCACTTTTGGCAAAATATAC
>JBKJLG010000242.1:0-5207 GCA_046596995.1 Chitinophagaceae bacterium | reverse complement strand
TGCTTTTCCTTGACCGCATAAAAGGCATTGGTCAATAAATTCAGTATTACTCTTCCAATATCCTGTGGGTTAATATTTATTTTTTCTAATGATTTATCAAAATCGGTTTTAAATGTTGCATTGAAGGATTTGTCTTTTGCACGTAAGCCATGATAACTCAATCGTAAATATTCATCAGCTAAGGCATTAATATCTGTTGGTTCTTTTTTAGCTGTGCTGCTGCGGCTATGTTGAAGCATTCCTTTTACAATTGCATCGGCTCTTTTGCCGTGTTCATTTATTTTTTGTTCATTGTCAGCAATATCATTCGCAATTGCAATAGCATCTTTGTTATTGCCTGCTTTTAATTCAGTTTTCATTTCTTCAATCAACTCTTTATTTACTTCAGAAAAATTATTTACAAAATTTAACGGGTTTTGAATCTCATGCGCAATGCCGGCAGTGAGTTCTCCAAGGGAAGCAAGTTTTTCCTGTTGAATAAGTTGATCTTGTGTACGCTTAAGTTCGTTAGCTCTATGTTCTGCTTCTTCAAGCAATCGGGTGGTTTTATCGAAAAGGCGTGCATTTTCTATAGCCGTTGCAGCAAGTGGTGCAAACATATTAAGCAATTTCAGGTCGGTGGTATTGAAATGTCTGTTCTTTTCAAGATGTACACCCGCCAATGCTCCCACCAACTGATTCCCTATGAGTAACGGTACAACCATTACACTATTAATGTTTTCTGCATACTTTTCTGATCTGCCCTCCCAGGCCTGGTAGTCTGGAATGATCAATGGTTCCAGGGTTGCGGCCACCCTGCCCATGGCACCTTCACCATGTTTTAGGAACACACCACTGGAGTTCATACCAAGGTTATGACTCACAACAACTTCCAAAGCTTTCAGATCATCATGATAAATGGCCAGCTCACCACCGGTTACCCCAAGCAATGAAACGGCACGTTCCAGCACAGAGCTCAGCAAAAGATTCAGGTCGAGTTTACTGGACAAATCAGTCATCGTATCCAATAATGCTTTTTGTTCATCGGCTTTTCGTCGTTCCGTTTTGATAAGGCTTTCGTTCTGAAGCGTTACACTGATACTTTTGGCAAGTGTGTTCAACAGCCGGATATGCTCATCATCGAACACTGTTTCATTTTCATTGTGTTTAAGGCTGATGTAACCGCGTACCACTTCATCAACCTTCAGGGGTGCGAAAAGAAATGATTTTGGGATATCTATCTTGGCAGAAGAAACATATTCAACTCCCAATAAATCATTCACAAAATTTTCGGTATTCTCATTAACAACTACCTGGGTATGCGTGTCAATGAGTATCTCCCGGATCTTATTATAGGGCCGGGGATCAGGGTATACCCGCTTACCTTCTTCCAGGTGATATTGAAAATATTCTGTTTTAGAATCATGGTCGAAAGTGGCAATAGAAATGACATACCCATCAAACATGGCATGAAGCTGATCCCCTACCAGCTCAAAAATAAAAGACATTTCCTTTTGAGATAATAAAGCTTCCTGTATACTGCTGAACAAAGCCAGTTCCGCTTTACCCTGTTGAAGTGAATGCTCCAGCATCCTGGTCCTTTCCTGTATCTGATTTATTTCATCCATGATTGGCTATAAATATTACTTGAAATTCTGCACCCGATTCATCGCTTTTTACACTCAGGTTGCCTCCATGTGCTTTCACAATGTCATAGCTTAATGATAATCCCAATCCTGTTCCTTGTCCTGTTGGCTTTGTTGTGAAAAAAGGTTGAAAAATTTTATCCAACAATTTTGGAGGAATGCCATTGCCGTTGTCTTTTATAGAAATCTGTACTTTGTCATCTATCTTTTTTGTGCTTAGTGAAATAGTCGGCTCATAATTTCCAACTTCTAAGTTCTTTTTTTCATTCACTGCATAAAAAGCATTCGTAAGTAAATTCAAAATAACTCTTCCAATATCCTGCGGAATGATATTGACATTTCCAATGGTTTCATCATAATCTGTTTTCATTGTTGCATTAAATGATTGGTCTTTTGCCCGTAAGCCATGATAGGAAAGGCGAAGGTATTCATCGCACAAAGCATTTATATCTGTTGGTTCTTTTTGGTTTGTGCTTCTTCTGCTATGTTGTAACATTCCTTTTACAATAGCATCTGCACGTTTACCATGGTGGTTTATTTTTTCTTCATTGTCTTTTATATCATCCAGAATTATTTTCACTTCTTCAATATTACCTTTTTCTATTTCCTGTCCTGCTTCATCAATCAATTCAGTATTCACTTCACTAAAATTATTTACAAAATTTAACGGGTTTTGAATTTCATGTGCAATGCCTGCGGTGAGTTCGCCAAGGCTCGCCATTTTTTCAGATTGGATGAGTTGGGTTTGGGTTTTGCGAAGTGACATTAATACTTTTTTATTAATAGCGAGTTGCCTGGATAAAAATATTACTGAAGCCGCAATAAGCAGAATTGCGCCTAAGGAAATCCAAAGAATAATATTGCGTTGTTTGATAGTTGCATCCTGAACTGCACGCTCTTGTTTAAGTGAATTGATACGCTGGATTTGTTCCTTATCTTTTTCTTCAGTTTCAAATTGGGCAACTTTTAAAGTATTATTTCCCTCCTCAATTAAATTGTTCAATTCAAAATATTTTGCCATATACTGCATGGCAAGCGAGGGTTGATTTTGCTGATAGAAAAAGCCAAGCTCTTTTAAATATTTAAGCTGCGAAGATTTAACATCTTCAACAACAGCTTTGTTATATGCGTCAAGTAAATAAGAAGCTGCTTTTTTATCATCATTTATCAGTTTATAATATTTATAGAGTGCAAAATCACTTTCCAAATCGCCAGCTGTAGAATGGAATTGAAAATGGAAACGATCAATTAATGATTTAACCTCCATCAAATACTGCAATGCCAACTCGGGTTTATCCATCTCCAGGTAAACCAATGCCTTCTGAATAATTATAATGGCATAAGTGGCATCATTATAGTTTTTATTCGTATAACGTATGGCTTCATCTGCATAGTAAAGCGCATCGTTAAAGTTTTTTTTTCTGGTATTCAGTACTATTAAGGGAGTTAAACAAAAAGACACATTTGCGCTGTCTTTGTAAGCTTTATGCTGCGGTATTGCTTTTTTTAAATAATAATCAGCTTTATCATCATTGCCCCAATGTGCATAATGAACGCCAACTACTCCAATTTCACTATAATAATAACGGGTATCGAAAGATTTATAAATACCGGCACTTTTTAGATAATTACTGATAGCAAGATTATAATCTGCTTTGTAAACATAATACCCTGCAATACCGTGGTAACACGCAGCTGTGTTTTCCACCGGACCGTTTACTAAATAATAATCCAGTTTTGTTTTATAATACTGAAACCTGTCATTTTGCTTATTTAAACGGTTATAAAGTACCCTTATCTGGTTCAGAAACGGATTGATTACTTTCTTTTGTTTATCAAACAGCTCAACTGTTTTTATACATTTACTTAAAGCTTTTTCCAAATCGCCCCTTCGCCATAGCTCATAGCTTTCTCTCATTAATTCGTAAGGGGTACCATCTATAGCAGCTTTTCTTTTATTTAGTGCTATCAATTCATCCAGATAAGCTATAACTCTTTGTTGCGGTTCAATCGGAAATTCAGGATTCATATCTACCAACAGGCTTAACAATTTTATTTTTTCGGCATCAGTATTTTTTTGGGGAAGTTGTTTTGCCAGCGAATCATAATCATAATTATAATTGACAGTTTGAGAAAAGGCG
This sequence comes from Chitinophagaceae bacterium, assembly GCA_046596995.1. Taxonomy (GTDB): domain Bacteria; phylum Bacteroidota; class Bacteroidia; order Chitinophagales; family Chitinophagaceae; genus Ginsengibacter. The sequence continues at coordinate 1,441 of JBKJLG010000242.1, read as the reverse complement.
AATTGTATTGAAAAAATAAATATCAATACAATACTGATAAAACAGGTTTTATAATTCATAAGCAGTTGTATATTATTTATATTTTTATTTAGATTATTATCTTGAACTCCGTCCCTTCACCTTCTTTTGTTTCTACTTTTATTTCTCCACCATGTGCTTTTATAATATCATAGCTCAAACTTAAACCCAAGCCAGTGCCCTGCCCTGTAGGTTTGGTGGTAAAGAAGGGTTGAAAGATTTTATTTTTCATTTCTTATTAAGTTTTTTATTTTGTTTTGCCGGAGGCAAAAAGTTTTCACCTGTAATTACTTTTCTTCCGGTTTTATTTTCCAGTGCAAGCCTTGCGTCTTTGGCAATCTTACCGCCTTTCTTTCCGGCAACAGCATTTTGTTGCACTCCTTTTGCTTTATGTGTTTCTGCAATTTGTCTGGTAGATAATTCTGCTAATGCGGTGAAGATTAATTCTGCTTCGTTCATGTGGTCTCTCAAATTTTGAGATTTCAATCCCTTTAAATTTTTGTGCTGCTTTACACTTAGACCAGCCCATTCTGCATGAATAATATTTGTAAGAAAAGCAAACTCATCTCCTTTTTTTACCCCGCTTTCTTGCCAGTAATCGGTGAGTTTGTTTCTTGTTTCCTGACCGGTCATTCTTTGTTGAATCCACTTTTCACTTCTTCCCATTTTTTGCCAATTTTCTCTTGCCCTATCTAAACTTTGTTGGGGGTCTGCTATTTCCTGCATTCTTTCATAGCCTACTTTTGCAAGCCATTGTTTAAATGGTTCTGCATTGGGGGATGGGATGGATTGGATAATCCGTAACAACACCTGCGTTTCTACAACATCTGTCTCCCTCATTTTGCCATCAGTTGCTTTCATTTTCAACTGTCGACAAACTGTCGACAGTTCAAGCCCATCTTCGGTTTTAACCCTTGCTTTCATTTTAAACCAGTAGTCTCTTGGGTTAACACTTTCAGTTAATATCGAAATCACATCAATAACAGAGAAATACCATTTCTCTTCTTCTTCATCCCAATGTGTTCTTAACTTTTGCTGTTCAAACAGCTTTACTTCGTTTTTCATTGGTTAAATATTTTCAGGTAGTAAAATAGTAAATGTGCTTCCTTCTACCTCCTTCGTCTCTACTTTTATTTCACCGCCATGTGCTTTAATAATATCATAGCTCAAACTTAAACCCAAGCCAGTGCCCTGCCCTGTAGGTTTGGTGGTAAAGAAGGGTTGAAATATTTTATCCAATACTTTTTGAGGGATGCCATTGCCATTATCTTTTACTTTGATGATTACCTTGTCATTTTCTTTTTTAGTGCTAACAATAACTGCAGGTTCGTAATCGCTCAGACCAAACAGGTTTTTAAAACCTGTTTGGTCTTCCTCCCACTTTTTCTTCTTTTCATTTACTGCATAAAACGCATTGTTATAT
>JBKJLG010000056.1:0-5649 GCA_046596995.1 Chitinophagaceae bacterium | reverse complement strand
GAAAATAATCCCCGCTTTGTTTTCTCATATTTTTCTATCAATTGCATTGCTCTTTTTTTGGGCACACCCGTCATAGAGCCCATAGGGAAAGTTGCTTTAAAAATTTCCGCAATGCTTGCATTTTCATTAACAATGCCTGATACTGTTGATATCATTTGATGCACCTGCGGAAAGGAATAAATGCCAAGTAACTCATCTACTTTTACGGAGCCTTCTTCACAAACTTTACTTAGATCATTTCGCACAAGATCTACCACCATTACATTTTCTGAAACTTCTTTCTGGCTTGCCAATAATTGTTTTTTATTTTCTTCATCCTTTACAACATCATTTTTTTCCCGTTTTGCTGTACCCTTTATAGGTTGAGAAATTATTTTTGTTCCCTCTTTTTTTAAATACCGCTCCGGGCTAAAGCACAACAAAAATTTATCACCAATTTTATACAAAGCAGCAAAAGGATTAGGAGAAATATCACTCAGGTTTTTGTAAGCCTGTACCGCATCAATTTCACATTTTTCAGCATAAAATTCCTGGCAAAAATTAAGCTCGTAACAATCTCCCTTATGGATATTATCCTGTATTTGCCTTACGGCAGATAAATATTCTTCCCTGGCAAACCTTGGTTTAATTTCGACATGGGGAGTTTTTAGAGGAGAATTAATATTGCAGGATTCTATCTCGTAAAATATCCTTTCGGCATCACCATTTATCACTCCAATTTCAACTGTGTTTTTTTTTAAGAGAATAACAAATTGCGGTATAAAGAAAAATAGATCAGGAAACTGTATGCCATCATAATTGTTAGATGAAAGATCTTCAATTTCATTTTTAAGATCGTACGCCAAATGACCAAACATCCAGTCTTTTTCTTCTTTTAAAAACTCTTCAAAAGCATTGAATTTTCCTGAAGTTTTCTGCTTAATTTTTTTATGGCAGCCTGCGCCAACCATACATTCAAAACTGGGTGCAGTAAAATTATATTCGTTATTATCAAGCAAACAAAAAATGCTGAACCGGTTTGCCCAATTCAGCATTTTTATTTTAAACTCAATATTGTTGTCTACGCTGTAAGTTGTAAATTTTCTCACTTTTTTGTTCACGATCCTTTTAAAAGATCAATAATCTTCATCATCATCATCATCAGCCCCGCTGCCAGTTCCGTCATTAAATAAATCAAGCGTTTTAAAATCATCATCCAGCTCAAAATCATCGTCTTTTCCTTTTTTTGCCGGGCCCGATTTTACTTTTGACTTTGGAATATCAAATTCTTCAAAGTCAGGATCGTAATCATCATCTGCATCTCCTTTTTCCCAATCGTCTTCTACATCATCTGCTGCGTCGTCATCGTCATCTTCATCTTTACTTTTTTTACCAGATGCTTTTGCTTTTTTAACAGGTTTCAAATCCTCATCCACATCGTCAATATCTTCATCCAAATCATCATCCTCAGCAGAAGATTTTTTTACCGAGGAAGGTTTTTCCTCAGTATTTTTAGTTGAGGTGATTTTATTTTCACTGCCTGATTTTGATTTCATATTCTAAAGAATTAAGTATGTAAATTTTCCAAGACTTTTTGAATTGACAAAATAAAAATAGAAGTATTTTTTAAAAAATATCTATTAAAATTTATTAGTTCTCCGCAATCATAATGCCACAATAAGTTGGTCGCTACCCGGCCCGTTCGATATATATTTTACAGGGATATTAAGATGGTTGTTAAGATAATTAATATAGATTTTCATTTTTTGTGGCAATTCACTAAACTGTTTAATACCGGTTATATCTGTGTTCCAGCCATCAAAGGTTTTATAATTAGGCTGGATATCCAACCTGTTCATTTGAAAAGGAATTTCATTTACCTCAGTGTTATTTATTGTATAAGAATTACAAACTTTTAATTCTTCAAGGGAATCCAATACATCTGCTTTTGTCATTATTAATTGTGTAACGCCATTTATCATGCAGGCAAATTGCAAAGCCACAAGGTCAATCCAGCCGCAGCGCCGTGGCCTACCGGTAGTACTGCCAAACTCACTTCCTTTTTGTCTAATTAATTCCCCGGTTTCATCATGCAGTTCAGTAGCAAAGGGCCCGCTGCCAACTCTTGTACAATAGGCTTTGGTTACACCAAACACTTCTTTAATTTTTTGCGGCGCAATACCTAAACCCGAACAAACACCGGCTGAAATTGTATTGGAAGATGTTACAAAAGGGAACGTTCCAAAATCAACGTCGAGCATACTACCCTGTGCCCCCTCAGCCAATATTTTCTTTCCCTTCTGAATTTTATCATTTATAAAATATTCACCATTTACAATTTGAAGGCTCTTTAGAAATTCAAGCCCATCAAAAAATTCTTCTTCCCATGCAGAGATATCTTCGTTGAATGAAAAATTATCTAAAAGCTTTTGATGCTTTAAACGAAGTTTAATGTATTGTGAAGTAAAGTTTTTATCCAGCAGATCGCCTACACGCAAGCCATTGCGTCCTGTTTTATCCATATATGCAGGGCTAATGCCTTTTAAAGTAGAACCAATTTTATCATTCCCTTTTGAGGCTTCACTGGCTTTATCAATAGCACGATGCGTAGGTAAAATAATATGTGCCCGCTGGCTGATAAAAAGATTTTTGCGGTAATCAATTCCTTTGGCAGCAACTGAATCACATTCCCTTTTTAAAATAACAGGATCGAGTACAACGCCATTGCCAATTAAATTAATTTTATTATCATGAAAAATGCCGGAAGGTATTTGATGGAGTACAATTTTTTCTCCATTAACATATAAAGTATGGCCTGCGTTTGGTCCGCCCTGAAAGCGGGCAACTACGTCGTAATTTTTTGCAAAATAATCTACAATTTTTCCTTTGCCTTCGTCGCCAAATTGTAAACCCAGAATAACATCAACCATTATTTAACTGATAATTTTGAAATGGAGAATGAAGAATTCATTAAGCCGTAAAAATAAAATGAAAAAAGCTAAATGCAGTTTATATTTTAGACATAAGGGGGAAGAAAAAATAAAAATGTTTACGCCACCTTAAGCATGCTCAGTTTACTGATCTTAAATTTGCGTTGAGCATACTCCATTGTAAGATTAAATATTTTCACTTTTTGAGATGGCAATTCATACATTGCATCGGTAAGTATGCTTTCGCAAATGCTGCGTAAGCCCCGGGCACCTAATTTATATTCCATAGCTTTTTCAACCATAAAATTATAAACATCATCTTCAATAGTTAGCTCAATGCCTTCTATATCAAATAATTTTTTATATTGTTTTATAAGAGAGTTTCTTGGCTCGGTTAAAATGCTGCGGAGAGTTTCTGTATCTAACGGATTTAAATAAGTAACAACGGGTAATCTGCCCAGCAATTCAGGTATTAAGCCAAAAGATTTCAGATCCTGCGCATTTACAAATTGTAATAAATTCTTTCGTTGAAACTCCTGTTCATCTTTATTTACATTAAAACCGATTGCATTTGTATTTATGCGGCGGGCAATCAGGCGATCAACACCATCAAATGCACCTCCACAAATAAATAAAATATTGCTGGTATTAAGTTTTACTAATTTTTGCTCAGGATGTTTTCTCCCGCCCTGGGGCGGTACCAATACATCTGTTCCTTCCAGTAATTTTAGTAACCCCTGCTGTACACCTTCGCCGCTTACATCTCTGGTAATGCTTGGATTGTCGCTTTTACGGGCAATTTTATCAATCTCATCAATATAAACAATACCTTTTTCAGCCGCAGCAACATCATAATTACAAACCTGTAATAAACGACTTAAAATACTTTCAACATCTTCGCCAACATAGCCTGCTTCGGTAAAAACGGTAGCATCTACAATAGCAAAAGGCACATTTAAAACCCGGGCAATGGTTTTAGCCAGTAAGGTTTTACCCGTGCCGGTTTCACCAACCATTACAATATTGCTTTTTTCTATTTCAACTTCATTATCAATTTTCTGGTTCATACGTTTGTAGTGATTGTACACTGCAACTGCCAAAACTTTTTTAGCATCATCCTGTCCGATAACATATTCATCAAGGAATTTTTTTAATTCCATCGGTTTTTTAACGTTAAGCTTATAGTCTGAACTGTTCTCATTCTTATCTGGTTGGTTTACAATCTCCTGCCTGATAATATCCTGGGCATGCTCAACACAATTTTCACAAATATGCCCTTCCTGCCCGGCGATAAGAATTTTAACTTCATCGCGGTTTCTTCCACAGAACGAACAATGTAAAGTTTGTTGTTTAGCCATAGTTAAAATAATGCTTAATTGCGTGCAAAAATACACATTGCCAGCGGGTTACCAGCAGGATAGACAATAAATTAACAACGAATGTTGCTTGAAAGAAAACAGTTTGCTGGTTATAGTTTTTTTACAATAGCATCTACAATTCCGTATTTCATGCTCTCTTTTGCGTCCATCCAATAATCACGGTCAAAATCTTCCATTACCTTTTCGTAGGTCTGTCCGCAATTATCTGCCAATATTTTAGCACCAAGTTGCTTGGCTTTTTGAATTTGTACCGCCATTATCTCAAGATCTGCACTGGTTCCCTGTCCTCCGCCGCTTGGTTGGTGTATCATTACTTCTCCGTGAGGGAAAATAAACCTTTTCCCTTTTTTACCGCCGCTCAATAAAATACTGCCCATGCTTGCTGCCATACCCATGCACACGGTGCTTACGGGAGAAGAAATCATTTGCATGGTATCGTAAATAACCATACCGCTGGTAATAACGCCGCCGGGGCTGTTAATGTAAAAAGTAATTTCTTTTCCAGGGTCGGTTGCTTCTAAATAAAGCAGGCGGTTGGTAACATCTCTTGCCGTTTTATCATCCACCGCACCCCAGAGAAATACTTTGCGCTGCTCAATAAATTTTTTATCAAACATCATAGCACCAGCCATGGCTTTCTCCATAGAAGTTTCGGGCGCTTCTTTTTCAGGCTGATCTTCATCTTCTTCAAACCTTATATAATTTTTTTTATAGAAATTCATATAATAGAATTAAAAATTTTATTTCGTTTCTTTTTTCTGTTTTCTTGAATTGATAAGCAAAACTTCATCTACCAGCCCATACTCTTTAGCTTCTGTTGCTGTCATCCAAAAATCACGGTTGGAATCTTTTGCGATTTTTTCGGCAGGCTGTCCCGTGTGGTAAGAGAGCACTTCGTTTAATTCCTGTTTAATTTTTCTTACTTCATTTACAGTTATTTCAACATCGCTGGCTTGCCCCATTGCGCCGGCGCTTGGCTGGTGCATCATTATACGTGAATGTTTTAAGGCTGTGCGTTTGCCAGCTGCACCGGCTGCCATTAAAACGGCGGCCATGCTGGCAGCCATACCAGTACAAATGGTTGCAATATCCGGGCTAACAAATTGCATGGTATCGTACAAACCCAAACCTGCATAAACACTGCCCCCGGGAGAATTGATATATAATTGTATATCTCTTGTTCTGTCAGTGCTTTCTAAAAATAAAAGTTGTGCAGTAATAATATTTGCCACTTCATCGCTTACGGGATAACCTAAAAAAATTATCCTGTCCATCATTAAACGGCTATAAACATCCATCACGGCAATGTTCATTGGTCTTTCTTCAATAATATTTGGGGTAAGATTGGTTACGTTGTGCTG
>JBKJLG010000198.1:0-3033 GCA_046596995.1 Chitinophagaceae bacterium | reverse complement strand
AATTCCCAAAGGTGCATTGCTGATCGGGCCTCCGGGAACCGGTAAAACCTTGCTTGCAAAAGCTGTTGCCGGCGAAGCTCAGGTACCTTTCTTTAGCCTTAGCGGCAGTGATTTTGTTGAAATGTTTGTAGGTGTTGGTGCCAGCCGTGTGAGAGATCTTTTTAAGCAGGCAAGAGAAAAAGCGCCATGCATAATTTTTATTGATGAGATAGATGCTATTGGCCGTGCAAGAGGAAAAAATATGATGATGAGCAATGATGAAAGAGAGAATACACTCAATCAGTTGCTGGTAGAAATGGATGGCTTTGGTACAGACCTGGGAATTATTATTTTGGCAGCAACCAACCGACCTGATGTTTTGGATAATGCATTGCTCCGCCCCGGAAGATTTGACCGGCAAATAAGCATTGACAGACCAGACCTTGTTGGCCGTGAAGCTATTTTTAAAGTGCATCTTTTACCTATAAAAATTTCTCAAACATTAGATGTACATAAACTTGCAGAACAAACACCTGGCTTTGCCGGTGCAGATATTGCAAATGTTTGTAACGAAGCTGCATTAATTGCTGCCAGAAAAGGTAAGGATGCAGTTGATATGAGTGATTTTCAGGATGCCATTGACCGTGTTATCGGGGGGCTTGAAAAGAAAAATAAGATCATCTTGCCAGAAGAAAAAGAAATTATTGCTTACCATGAAGCAGGACATGCCATTTGCGGTTGGTATTTGGAGCATGCATACCCTTTATTAAAAGTTACCATTGTACCAAGAGGCACAGCAGCATTAGGTTACGCACAATACACTCCAAAAGAACAATATCTCTACAATACAGATCAATTAAAAGATCAGCTATGTATGACGCTTGGCGGAAGAGCCTCGGAAAGTATTTTCTTTGGCAAAATTTCCACAGGGGCAAGCAACGATCTTCAACAAATAACAAAAATGGCGTATGCTATGGTTACTGTATATGGCATGAATGAAAAAGTAGGTAACATAAGTTTTTACGATCCTCAGCAGGACAACACTTTTACAAAACCTTACAGCGAAGAAACAGGAAAGATGATTGATGAGGAGGTTAGAAAATTAGTGGATGAAGCTTATGAAAGAACAAAAGCATTATTGATAGAAAAAAGAGAGCAGGTAGAAATTTTAGCAAAAGAATTATTAAAAACTGAGGTGTTGTTTAAAAGTGATGTAGAAGCATTAATTGGCAAAAGGCCTTATGAAGAAAAAAAGGTGCTTGACATAGTTGACAATCCAAAAGATGCCGTGATTGATAACCCAATAGATGGTGTGGTTGTAGAAAATCCTGCGTAAATTTTTACGAAATGGCATCTTCTTCAAAAGAAAATATTTTAAAAAAAATACGGCAGGCACTGGTAAACCCGGTGCCTGTTCCTTTTCCTAAAAGCGAAGGAAACAATTCGGTTTTTCACCCAGCAACAGAAGATTTGGAAGTACAATTTGCAGGAGAGTTTACCAAACTGCTCGGCAAATTTGCTTTTTGCATGAACGAAACTGATTTAAAAAACCAGCTCAAGGTTTTAATTAATGAAAAAAAATGGGAAAATATTTATTGTCGGGAAGAAAATCTTTTTCATATTATTTCTCAATCGGCAGATTACAAAGTAGAGCATACCTCGCTGGCAGATTGTGATGCATCTGTAACTACCTGCGAATTGCTGGTTGCCAGAACAGGGACCATTGTATTAAGCAGCGCACAGCAAAGCGGCCGTACTGTTAGCGTTTATGCACCTGTGCATATTTGTATTGCTTATACTGATCAGTTAGTATATGATATTAAAGAAGCATTGCAGATTTTAAAAGAAAAATACCAGGGCAATATTCCTTCATCAATAACTTTTGCTACCGGACCAAGCCGCACAGCAGATATTGAAAAAACTTTGGTAGTTGGCGTTCATGGCCCAAAAGAAGTGTATTTGTTTTTGGTAGACAGGGCCTAAAATTTCACAAAAATTATTTACGGATTAATATAACTTTATGTAATGAATGAAATTATATTTTTAGTAGAAGAAGCATTAGAGGGTGGCTACACAGCTAAAGCCATTGGCGAAAGTATTTTTACAGAAGCTGATTCAATGGCATTACTAAAAATTAATATTAAAGAAGCTGTTGAATGTCATTTTGATGAAGATAAAAAGCCAAAACTTATTCGCTTGCACACAGTTAAAGAAGCAGTAATTGCTGTATGAGATTACCTAGAGATATTTCATCAACTCAATTAACTAAACTTCTCCAAAAATTAGGTTACCAGGTAAGTCGTCAAAAAGGAAGTCACATCCGATTTACAACAAGGAAGAAATTGCCGTAGACCTTTTTTAATTTTTGCTATAAAAGATGCATGTGTACAACCATCATAAAAAAATATATTTTCTCTCCGATTTTCACCTTGGTGCACCAAACCATGCCGAAAGTTTGATAAGAGAAAAACGCATTGTAAAATTTTTAAATGAAATAAAAGATGATGCAGCAGAGATATTTATTCTTGGTGACCTATTCGATTTTTGGTTTGAATACAAAAAAGTAGTACCGAAAGGCTTTGTAAGGATTTTAGGCAAGCTTGCTGAGCTTACAGATGCTGGAATTGCTATTCATTTTTTTGTTGGCAATCACGATATGTGGATGAATGATTATTTTGAAAAAGAACTAAACATTAGCGTGTACCACCACCCCGAAGAATTTACGTTTAATGAAAAACGATTTTTTATCGGCCATGGTGATGGGTTAGGCCCGGGTGATAAAAAATATAAATTCATAAAAAAAGTTTTCAGAAACAAATTTTCCAAATGGCTTTTCTCAATTATGCATCCCGGTTTTGGCATAGGCCTGGCAAATTATTTCAGCCGAAAAAGCCGCATTGCAACCGGGATAAATGACGAGGTTTTTTTGGGAGAAGATAAAGAATGGCTGATATCTTATACAAAAGAAAAATTGAAGGCTAAGCACTTTGACTATTTTATATTTGGGCATCGCCATTTACCGATAGATTTTAAAATGAATGGTGCAACCACATA
>JBKJLG010000108.1:0-6056 GCA_046596995.1 Chitinophagaceae bacterium | reverse complement strand
ATTGCTTTCATTCTTTTTCTTGTCAGAATTACAAGAGATAACTGCAATTACAGTCAGCAAAATAATTAAATGTGTTATTTTCATTTTCGTGATGTTTTTTAGCCTTGCCTACAACGAGCAGGGCTTTATGCAGGTGTGGCATTAGAATTCCTGTTCGACCGTAACCGCTGCCTGGCTTTTGATAAAGTTAAATAATAAGAACTAATGTTCAGCGACGCTTTTCCCACCCGAACAAATGCTTTCGCCATTGTTCGTGTTGGTGTAGAAGGCTTTGCAGTTCAGCAATCACCAACAACAAACAGGTATTTCATAAAATGAGAAGAAGGCTTATTGCTGTTGTTGGTGCAGCAAACACACAGGGCTTATTAAATACCAACAAAGGCAGAGTCATTAATTAATCTTACAAGTAGTCAACTTTCTGTTATTCCTTATGCAAATATGTAAAGCTAATATAACTACTCATTTTCTGAAATAATAGTCAGCAAGGGTTTTTGCAATATCAGTAGGCTTTGCTTCTTCTGTATTGGTGAGAATAATAATGGACAAGCCATCCTTCACAAAACGCATGAACATAGATCTGAAACCAATATTAGCACCACTATGTCCAATAAATTTATGTCCATTGTATTCATCAATAATCCATCCAAAGCCATAATAAGTTTTTGATTCTACTTTATCTGAAGTTTTAATAAATGGTTGCCATAATTTTCTCCAATTATCTTTTGTTAGAATAATCTTCTCTTCTCTTATTGTCTTCTCCCATTTTATCATATCTGAGGAAGTGGAAAGAAATCCACCGCTAGGTCGTATTGCCAACATGGCTGTGGCATTAATTAAGGCATCATGATGATGCATATACCCATCTGCACGGTTAGGAATGATGAGATAAAAATCAGTCAGGTAACTATTATTCATTCCTGCTGGTATAAATAATTTATCATGAATATAATTCTGCCAAGGCATACCACTTACTTGTTTTATAATTTCAGCCAACATGAAATAAGCTAAATTACAATACTCATATTTTTCTCCTGTTTTAAAATTTAGGGGTAAACTATAAGCAGCTTTTATAATCTCTATATCGGGTTGAATTTTGTAATTGTCATAAGCTGGACTTTCTCTTTGCAAGCCAGATGTGTGAGACATTAAATTTTTAATTTTAATTGGCCGCCAAGTTTCTGGTGCATCTGGAAAAAATTTATGTACTGAATCTTCAATACTCAGTTTTCCTTCTTCCATTAATTTCATAATGGCTGTTGTAAAAAACTGCTTACTTACTGAGCCAAGCCTAATTACTGTTTCTGTGGTTACTGGTACATTTAATTCTACATTGGCTAATCCATACCCTTTGTTAACAACAGGTTGTCCATTTTTTATTATAGCCAACGAAAGACCCACAATTTTTTGTTGATTCATCATTTGCTTAACAATTATATCGGTACTGTCAATTTGTGCAAATGAGAGAGATGGCAGAAAGAGGAAAATTAGTAATTTGTTCATGTCAAAATAATATTTTATTTATGAAAATGTTTTTTTACGTTTTAGCCGTCTTGTAATAAAATATATAAAAATAATAGCTGCAAGAAATATAAGAGTCGAAAGGATTTCCCATTTGCCTAAACTTGTAAGCAGCCAAACAATAGCGATTATTGCTATTAATGGGGTAACTAATCCTCCTGGTGCCTTAAAATATTTTTCTTCTCCTGCTATTTTTTTCTTTCGCAGTTTAATAACTGCCAAAATAACGGCAAGGTAAATAAGCAAAATAATAGCACTTGCCATAATAGCTAATTGTTGAAATCCTCCCGCAATGGAAAAAATAAAGATAAGTAAGCCATAAGATATTATAGCAAAGTATGGTGTGGCAAACTTCGGATGAACCTTGCCGAGAAATTTCGGAAATATTCCATCATTTGCTCCTGCAAATAAAGACCGTGGTGTACATAAAATATCAAGTGTTACATTTCCAAAACAAGAAAGAGCAGCACAGAGTAATAAAATAGTTCCGCCGATAGGTCCAACAATCTTTGCTGCAATTGCAGCTAATGGTGCGTCCTTATATAAAGCCATTTGTGTTCCCAAACTACCTTGTACAACTGTCTGCAAAAGTATATATACAATCAACACAAATATTCCGGCAATACAAATACTAAGAGGTACTGAACGGTTAGGATTTTTAATTTCACCGCTTGCACCCAGCGATGTTTCAAATCCGGCAAAAGCAAAAAATAATATGAGCGTTGTGTCGCTAAATGTTTTAAACGAAGGTAAATATTCCCAATGTAGGTTAGTTGCTTTCACATAATTAAAGCCAAAAACGATGATGCCAAGTAAAGGAAGCAATTTTACAATCGTAATTATTTTTACAACAGTGACACCCTGCTTTGCCCCAAATACATTTATTAATATCATAAAGGCAATCAGGATAAAAAATAAAAAAACACGTGTCAGCGGATTTGCAAAGACTGGAAATAGAACAGCCAATGAATCTGCAATGATATTCATTAAAGCAGCACTTCCTAAAATGCTCCATCCAAAAAAATACATCCAGTTTACAATGTAGCCAGGAAGATTACCAAATGCTGCTTCTACATAAGCGTATGAACCGCCGCTAGTAGTAATGCGGCTTCCTATTTCTGCATAACAAAGTAAAATTGTCGCAAGCAGGATACCGCAAACTATATAAGCAAATATGGCAAAGGCACCCAATGCATCACCTACTGTTGCAGGAAGCACAAAAATACCTGCGCCAATAATGCCGCTTATAATTGTGAGTGTTAGTCCTGGAACTCCTATAACACGTTTTAAGCCTTCATTAGAATTTGTTTTTGTCATATTTGGTTAAGCTTTGGTAATAAAATTAACGATTGAATGAGTAAGTCGCTTTAATGGCTACTAACGGTCAGGGCTTGGCGTTGTTGTTTTATATCCATTTTGGTTGATTTGTAGTCAACCTATTTAGGACGACACATTACCACACCTGCCAGTCATATTCAAGCGCTTCATTTCTTGAAGTTGGCTTTTGCATACCCTTAGTCAGTTCCTCTACCCTTGCAGAAATTTTTTGTTTAAGCCCGCTAACATTCATTGTAGTATTTTGCTCCATAGCTTCTAATATGCAATAAGTAAATACACCATTTTTAAGATCTCCCCTTTCCACGGCAAACTGTGTTCCGGCAGCAGCAGAAATAATTGTAGCACCGGTGCTTTTGTTAACATTAGCAAACAATTCCTGCATCAGTTCAAAGCTGTTTTTCATTCCCAGTTTTTTGTTCGTTGTTTCTTCAAACTCAATTATTCCCTTGGTACCATCCAGTTCATTTTGGGTTTTTTTCATCTTTCTCAGTTCTTCTTTATCCACTTCTCCGCTATGGCAAGCATCTATAAGCATCAGCTTTTTTCTTGCAGGAATGCTATCTAATAAGCTTTCTAACGCTTCATAAGGGAGCCCATTTTTTTGAGGTTGCTTAAAATCTATACTGTAAGTTGATAAATAATAATCATAATCGTTGCTTAGCAACCCATGTCCTGAATAAGCTATAATAACTTTATCATTTTCCGTAGTTGTGAGCAGTTTTTTCTTTAATGCTTTTATATTTTCAATAGTAACTCTCTCATTGAATAATGTATCCACTAAAACAAACTCCTTATTTTTTTCTTTTAATTTAGCTGTCAGGTCAGTTATATCTTTTACGCTCCATTTAAGATTATATTTTGGATCGGTAAACTTATCGATCCCAATGCCAATAAAATATATTTTTTCAATTGTACTTACAGCAGGAGTATATTTTACATAAACCGGCATACGGTAGCTCTCAATACTATTTTTATTTAACACAGTAGTTTCTATGCGGTTTATCCCTTCCGATAAAGTAATGGTAATAGTAGTGTCAAAATATTTTTTATTTCGATTGCGTATATTAATTCCCCTCATTCCATACACAGGGCTCTCATTCACCCATACATTAAAGCGGTCAAGCGATGTTGTGCTATCGGTAGCCCTAATATGAATTTTTATCTCTTTGCTCTTTTGATCAATGTTTATAGATTCGGCATTCAAAATAAAAGCCTCAGGAACATTATATCCTTCCTTAAAAGAACTGGTATCTATATTTAATTTTCTAATTCTTTTCTCATAAGCTTTTTTATAAGAATTTATTAACGCAGTATCGGTGCCATTGATAACTTCCGATATCTTGTCAGGCCTGTTGTATTTAACATCCAATTGTTCAAATGGAATAACCTTTAAATCGCCGGTAACATAATACAGAAGTTTTGATGCTTTTTGTGTAGACATATAGTAGCCTGAAGGCTCTTTTATAAAATAGTCTTTGTTATTGAGTGCGAAAAAAGTATATAGCTCTTTTCCCGTAAAAGCTTCCCAAATTTTTGCCGTATTATCATCAGAAACAGTAAGCAGTTGTTTATCATTGTTTAGATAATATACATTGTTAACTCCTGCAATATGTCCTTTCAATTCCTTTACCAGCGTGCTATTAACAAGTTCCCATATTTTTATTGTGCCATTGGAATAAGCAACGGCAAGTTGTGTTTTATCTTTATTAAAACAAATACTGTTAGGTTGCCCCCCGTAAAAATTTTTTAATTCTGCAAATGAAAGTTTGTTTTTTATATCTATAATTTTGATAGAATAGCTACAATTATAAATCAGGTAATTGTCACGTAAAATGCATTTGAAAGAATTTCCTGTGTTATTATAAATATTCATATCAGTATCCCGGAATTCGAATTCCATTTTTCCCGATTCAATATTCCAAAGCCTGATAGTGTTACCTTCTAAAGTAAGAAGTTTGTTCTTATTATCCACTAATGCTGAATATTGAGATGCATTTATTAATGCAAAAGGCTTTTTGCTTTTTATATTAAATATTTTAATATTGTTAGAATAAAAAAAAAGGATTTGTTCTCCTGAATTGCTGAAACTTATTGAATCGGGATTATTTTGATCTCCTAAAAAAAAACGATTAATTTCCTTATTGGTTAACAGGTCCAATATTTTCACTGTATCCTTTGACAGCATTGTTGCATAATTTCCATTTGGGCTTATGGCCGATTTTTCAATGAACCAATCATTATTAAGCGTATTAAGTAATTTTCCTGTAGAACTTTCAAAAACATGGGCTGCCATATCATGATTTGCTATTAAAATTTTTTTACTGTTGCTGGTAAATTCAAAAGTTCCCTGGTAGTTAACATAGGTATTTGGAATATCTTTTTTCAAATTATTTACCAAAAGGCTCTGTGTTGCTGCATCCCATAAGCGAATCTCCTGGTTGCCCGTGAAAGTTAAAATGTATTTATTATCAAGGCTGAACCGAACCAATTTTAATTCATCATCGCCCAGATAAAAACCATTTTCCAATGCGCCTTCTTTAAGGTTCCAGATGGAAGGATTTTCCGGAATGTCAAGGCTCATATATTTATCGGAAAAAACAGCTTTGGGTATTTTGCCTTTAGTTTTACCTTTGAGATTGGCATGCAATAAAAAATCGGCGGCATTATACAATTTAATAGTTTTATCTTCCGATGCAGTGGCAATATATTTGCCATTGGGGCTCCATACAGTATACTTTATATCACCAGTATGCCCTTCTATCTCCTTAAGTTTTGTGCCTGCAGGAAATGAGTATATGGCAGTCATGTTTGATTTGTATAAAGAACTATAGGGAAGAACCAACTGGTTTCCATTAGCACTAAAGTTGTCGCCTGACACTCGAAATCCTTCATATTTTCCTTTGAGATTAGCTTCTAAAACACCATCGGTGGATCTCCATATTTTTATAGTGTCTTTTGAGTTAAATTCTTCTCGTCCGATTACGTACTTAGAATCTCTGCTAAAATCTGCAATGCCATATGATTTTTTAAACTCAGCGAGCGTATGTAACAACATCTCATTTGAGTTCCATAGCGTAATACTTTTGTCAGCAGATGTGATTAGTATCATCTTTCCATCAGGGCTATATCTTGCATCAATTATTGCTTTTTTATTAGTCTGAATTATATGTGCCGGCAATTGGTTATTTGTTGTGTATATC
>JBKJLG010000095.1:0-2916 GCA_046596995.1 Chitinophagaceae bacterium | reverse complement strand
TTATTGTGCCCTTTTGTTTTTTTGCCATAAAAAATATTTTTATTTAAAGATAACAGATAAATAAATGTGTTGTAATAATTAATGCAGTCATTTTTATAAATAAAATTTTTGCTATCTTGTAAGTATGCGAAACACCATGAAAAATATCTGTCTGTTTTTATCGGCGGCAGTCCTTATTGCTTCCTGCACAAAAGATCTTGTTGATGAAACTGCAAGCCCTATAGTGCCCAATGTTGCTGTTGCTGATTATGCCCAGTTTGAAGTTACCAGCGCAAAACTTTCGCCTGCCTCAAAATTTTTAAAAAGAGAAGTGTATTTTTTTTCTCCCAACCCTTCTTTAAAAAGTGTAAGAATATTCAGTTACGATGCCGTTAACCGTTGTACTGAAATTAAATTAGGCACCATAGATTCTTCGCAGGCTAATCCCGTATTTAACCTTAAGCAAACCCTTACTTTTGTTTATGGTAGTAATAGTGTTTTACCTGACAAATTTGCATCGGTGAGAACAGTGTTCCCCAACCTTATCACGATATTTTATTACAGCTATAACGTACAAGGTTTAAAAACCAAAGATTCCGTGATGGTGAAAAATACTGCAGGCGACCCGGCCAGCAGGGTTATAAATTATGTTTATGAAAATGGCAAAGTGCATACTACGCCTGTGTTATCAGGGTTTTCTTACGAAAATATACCCTTTGATACATTGAGTGTTTTGCAAAACGGTAATATTGAAAAACTTGTATCCCGACTCAATAAAGCCTCCGGTGATCAAATAGCCATTTATACTTTTACCTACGATAAATACATTAGCCCCTACAATAAACTAAACATTGCCAACTCACTATATTTTGAAAACTCTGCCATAGGGCTGGGCTATAATGTACCACTGGAAACGCATTACATGGGTGTTACATTTAATAATATGACATCATGGAGCAGCGGTACTTATAAGGTTACCTTTAAATATGTGTACACTGCTGATAAATACCCCGTAAAAAAAGAAATGTTTCTTCCGGGAGATGCCAATGCCTACCAGGTTACTTATTTTGAATATTAAAATTACTACGCTGTTGTTGCTTTTCCTGAAATAAGTTCGAGACAACCGAAAATTAGCTCAATCGAAAGGTAAAATTTATTCTTTGTAATGAGTTAATAATTTAAGCTCCTCAATGCCCGTTTTATAAAACTTTTTTGAAGGATATTTATATTCCAACTGCTCGGTTTCTTGTCATCACTAAACCGGAATGGAATATCATAAAATGAAATAAATCAAGTAATACCAGCGAGCACTATGTATTATCTTTAATTAAAAAATGACAACTTTAATCACTGATGCAAAAAAAAATTCTATTCATATTATTATTATTTACACAGGCATGCAGTGATAAGCAGGGTGCCCAAAGAGAGCTATTATTTTCATTAAAAGAAATGGGTGATTTGGCAACTGTTGAATATACAGTTACAAAAATTATTAAAGCCAATGATAATAAAACCTGGTTTAAAGTAGGTAAGCGAAAAATATTGATGAGTTGTGAAGCTTACATTAAAGCAGGCGTGGATATGAGCAGCATTACTAAAAAAGATTTCACTATTGATGATAAGCGAATAACATTGCAATTGCCGCCTCCCAAAATGATAAGCCTTAGCATACCACCCGAAAAAATAAAAGTTGAGTTTCAGGATATAAGTTTATTCAGAGACCCATTTAACAGCGCAGACCGAGACCAGCTGGCAGCGCAGGCAGAAACACAAATACGAAACAGCGTTGACTCCTTAGGTATTTTGCAACAGGCAAAAATAAATACATCTTTATTTATCAATAATTTATTGGTGAGGCTGGGTTATCAAAATATAACGATTACATATACAGGCGATCAACAATTTAAAAATGCAGACTAAAAGAGATAATAGCATAAGTGCCGGCTGTTGGGTAAAAATTATTGGGCTGCTAATAGTAATTCTAATCATGAAAAAAATGGATTGGCTGCCATCATGGAATATTTTTTCTTCTAAAGCTGTTACCATTGATAACACACCCATTTTAATAAAAGAAATCCGATCGCTCGGGCAGATAATAACAGCAACTTTTTATGATGAAGTGGTAGTTGATTCAACCGTTTCACATTCATTTCCTCAATTACCCATTACTGACGATCATCTCGTTATTATTGCAAGGGGTAAAGTATTGGCGGGTATTGATTTAAAATTGCTGACTGACAGCAGTATCAGCGTTACTAAAGACACTGTCTGGATGCAATTGCCGCAAACAAAAATAATTGATGTAATTATTAATCCCGCTGACTTTGAAACGTTTGAAGAAACAGGAAAATGGACCCCTGAAGCTGTAACTGCTGTCAAAATTAAGGCGAGAGGTAAAATAACTGACAATGCCTACAACAAAAATATTATTGATAAAGCAAACAGTAAAGCGAAGGCGGTGTTGGAAGATTTCTTACATGCAGCAGGTTTCAAAGTTGTTTTATTCAGGTAAGTAACCAGTACAAGTACGTGTCGTTGCAATTTGTTAGCCGCCACTTTGTTAGGAATTTATTTCGGGAAGACCCAAGAACGGTTCTTCCGGAGCTCAATAATAGCGGGAGAAAAAGTTATTAGTCAGTTTTGTTTCCATCATCATAAATGGTAAGCAGAGATTGGATACTGTCTTTTAAAATTCCTGAAGCTTCGTCAAATAAACTGTCTTTATTTTTTTTAGAAGCTTTGTTGTCTGTAGATTTTTTTATAGTAGCTCTTATTATATCAAGGTCTTTAAAAAATACTGTGATATTTTTTTCATAAAAAGAATTTATCGCTTCTATATTTATTAAAATGGTTTCGTATTCGTTTACGATGCTGTTGATTTCCTTTACGTTTTCCAGGGAATGCCTCCTTGGTATTCTGTTGAATAATGCTGTTAAT
>JBKJLG010000096.1:0-4081 GCA_046596995.1 Chitinophagaceae bacterium | reverse complement strand
AAAGCATACTCTAATTTATCTGCCCAGCCTGCATAATAAAAGAAGTGGTTGCCTACAACAGGAATATCAAAATCACGACTTTCACGAATTGGTTTTCCACCATCAAGCGTTTCAACAACTGCCAATTCTCTTGCACGTTCTTGCACCATCCTTGCAATGCGAAAAATATATTTTCCTCTTTCCTTCGGTGCCATTTTACTCCATACACCAAAGCCACTTCTGGCTGCTTTCACCGCTTTATCAACATCAGCTTCATTGGCTTTTGCAACTCTCGAAAGTTTTTCTTCGGTTGCAGGATTGATTGTATCAAAATATTTTTTGCTTAAAGGCTTTTCAAACTTGCCGTTAATAAACAATTCGTATTGATCTTTTATTTTAGCAGCGCTTTTGCTTTCCGGTGCCGGCGCATATTTGCGGGCACTATCAAATTTTAATTTAAGTGTATTGTTTTTTGTTGCCATTTAAATTACTTTATTTCTTCTCAAACTTAATTGGTATCCATTGATTACCATCCCAAACTTTTAAAAAATAAACATCGGGTTTTAAATTATTTACATTAAATGTAGTTTGTTTTGATTTTGTAAGCGTTTTTCTTAAATGTACTATACCTGTTTTATCTGCAATTTAGTTATTGCATTTACAAGCATTGAACTTAAAATCAAAGCGGCCGTCTTTAAGGTTTATAGTTTTACCACTTCTATTTTGTTCTAATAGAATAAAATCAAATTCTCCAGAAATGATTTGATTTTGTTTATCCAATTTAGTAATGATAAATTTACTTCCTGGCAATGGGCCGGAGTAACTGTCAGTGTTGCTATTGGAATTTTCACCATTATAATTTACTCCAATGGAATCAACTTTATTTCCAGTGGATGTTATAGTTGCAAAGGCAGACGATATAACTAAGAAAGATTTTTTATTGTTTCTTTCCCTTGAGAATCCAAAACCAATATTATTTGGACCTGAAGGAGGTCCATTATAATCTGCCGAAATTTCGCCACAAGGGTTTCCAGATAATTTGCATTTATAATATGGTACCCAAACCTCGCCATCTATGGTAAAGCCCATAGTATTCTTTCCTTCCTGTGTAGCAGGTGGCAAGGTTGCATTTTCGGTTGGGTCATTATTTTTTTTGCAACCAACAAAAGAAAAAAAGAGCAGCGAGAATATAAACAGAAAGTATAAATGGTTTCTCATTTTAGTAAGTTTTAGTTAAGTAAATTAGGATTTGTTTTAATAAAAATATTTTTTCGGAATCTTTGTTGTATCAAAGCCAAACATTGCATAATCGTATAAAAAGCCCGTTGGTATTAAACTCTTATCCATCCGAACATACGGTCACGCCATCTTTCACGGGGTCTAACACTGTAACTTTGCTGAGGCATGTTATTTTGGCAGCGCTTCTGCTTTCCGGTGCCGGCGCATATTTGCGGGCACTTTGAAATTTTAATTTAAGCGTATTGTTTCTTGCCATAATTTATTTTTTGTTGACCAGCTTAAGGAATTCTATTGACCATCGTTGTGTCACCCGATAGCTATCGGGTACCTTGTACTTGCAAAACTCTATTCAGCTTTTTTGCCACTAAGGCACTAAGGCTGAAAGTTTCACAAAAAAATGCTTTGTGTTTCTTTGTGTTTTTGCGCCTTTGTGGCAAATCAATCTATCGAAAAATAATCCTTCCCCTGATATACGCCTGTTTTCTCTTTCATCAATTGCATCAAAACATCATTTGCTAAACTGCTTGCGCCAAACCTGAACCAGTGATTGTTCATCCAGGCTTCGCCTAAAATTTCATTAAGCATAACCAAATAATGGAGTGCTAATTTCGATTTTGAAATTCCACCGGCGGGCTTCATGCCAATCATCTTTCCTGTTTTATAATAAAAATCTCTTATTGCTTCCAGCATAACTAACGTTACCGGCATAGTTGCTGCAGGCGTAACTTTTCCGGTAGATGTTTTTATAAAATCTGCACCTGCGTACATGGCAATGTCACTGGCTTTGCGAACTTTATCAAATGTTACCAGTTCTCCGGTTTCTAAAATCACTTTTAATCTTGCTTCGCCGCAGGCTTCTTTAATGGAAGCAATTTCATCAAACACATAATTGTATTCTCCCTCTAAAAATTTACCACGGCTGATAACCATATCCACTTCATCAGCGCCTTGCGCCACAGCAAATTTTGTATCTCTTATTTTTACATCATGCGGTGCCTGCCCACTGGGGAAACCTGTTGCAACCGATGCCACTTTTATTCCTGAACCTTCCACCGCCTTCTTCGCCGTTTTAACCATTGATGGATATACACAAACCGCTGCCACTGTGGGCAAGCCTTCATAAATATCAAGCAGGTGTTTTGCTTTGTAACACATTTGCTTCACCTTTCCTTCACTGTCTTTTCCTTCCAGCGTTGTAAGGTCAATCATATTTAAAGTAAGCAACAAGCCATTTACTTTGGTTTCTTTTTTAATACTTCTTTTGGTAAATCTTGCTGCTCTTTCTTCTATTCCTACCTGGTCAACCCGTGGGGAATGTGTAAAATCGGGTATCGAAATGGTAGCTGCCATATAAACTGTGTGAAATTCAAAATTAATACAATTGTAATTATAAGATATTTTGCTTATTTCTACCGCCGGTAAAAAATTATTAGGTAACCATAAACAAATTAATATCTTCAAGCCATAATATTTAAAAATTATTTTGAATGAGAAAAATATTAATCATTATCACTTTATTTTTTGTTGCAGGTGTTAAAGCTCAGGTAACATTTCCGGTAAATGGTGTAGCTGAACCATCTCAAAAAGCGTATGCATTTATAAATGCTTCTATTGTAAAAGATGCTTCAACCACTTTAGCAAATGCGGTTTTAATAATCCGTGAAAAGAAAATTGTATCTATTGGCGTGGGAACAACTATACCGGCAGATGCGGTGGTAATAGACTGTAAAGGAAAATACATTTATCCCTCTTTTATAGATATATACAGTGATTATGGTATTGCCGTACCGCAGCGCACACAGGGGCAGGGAGGCTTTAATTTTAATGCGCCGGCTCAATTAACTTCTAATACAAAAGGCGCATATGGCTGGAACCAGGCTATACGTCCGGAGTTTAATGCATCTTCTTTATTTTCAGTTGATGATACAAAAGCAGCACCGCTTCGTGAGGCTGGCTTCGGCACCGTTTTATCTCACCAAAAAGATGGTATTGCCAGAGGTACTGGTGTACTGGCAACACTTGCTAACCTGGCAGATAATTTTGTTGTTTTAAAAGAGAAGGCTTCTGCTAATTATTCATTCAGCAAGGGCTTATCTACGCAGAGCTATCCACAATCTATCATGGGTTCAATTGCCTTGCTACGACAAACGTACTTAGATGCTGAATGGTATAAAACAAGACCTGCAAGTGAGGGAACCAATTTAAGTCTGCAGGCTTTTAAGGATAATAAAAATCTCCCTCAAATTTTTGAAGCCAATGACAAATGGAATAATCTGCGGGCTGATAGAATTGGGGATGAGTTTGGTGTACAATATATTATTAAAGGCGGCGGAAATGAATACCAGCGGATAAAAGAAATTGCTGGCACAAAAGCCAGTTATATTATTTCCCTAAACTATCCGCAGGCGATGGATGTTGATGACCCAAATGATGCAAGATATATCACACTTACTGACATGAAGCATTGGGAAATGGCGCCAACAAATCCTGCTGCAATGGAAAAAGCAAATATCCCTTTTTGCCTTACCGCTGCTGAATTGCGTGACCCAAGAACTTTCATGGCAAATCTGCGTAAAGCAATTGAATATGGACTGTCAGAAACAAAAGCGCTGGAAGCACTAACAAAAACACCGGCGAGTTTATTAAATGTTTATGATAAAGTAGGCAGCCTGGATGCAGGAAAGCTTGCAAATTTTTTAATTACATCCGGCCCCATTTTTAATGAGAAAACTACTATAATTCAAAATTGGGTTCAGGGAGAAAAATACACTATTAAAGATGATGCTGTAAATAATATTGCAGGTACATACCGTTTAGAAATAATGTCTGCCGCAGGCAAAATGAATTATACTTTGGATGTAAA
>JBKJLG010000051.1:0-6504 GCA_046596995.1 Chitinophagaceae bacterium | reverse complement strand
CCATCCATGTAAGAAAGAAAGACAATCCGATTTTGCGCAGCCCAATGTAAATTATAGCTACCATGAGTAGATGGGATAGAACCTTCAAGTGTTTCAGGACTTTTGTAAATCTCATTTTCCATACCGGTTGTAACATCCGCCGTAAAAATTGACCATGGTTGATGACGACGGGACAGCAAAGAATCAGGAGTTCCGCCTGCACCTTGTGTGCGAATGAAAACCAAATGTTTTCCGTCAGGTGACCACTTCGGTGAAGCATCCCTTTTAAAAGATGGTGCAATCCATTTGATGGAAGCAGCATTCATTGAATACACGCCGATCATACTGTGATCAGTACGGTTACTTACAAAAGCCAACAAATTTCCATCAGGAGAAAAATCAAGCGAACCAGTTGTTCCATGAGATGTAATTAAATTTTTTGCAGCAGCAGCAGCAGTTAAAGGAGCAATCCAAATCTGCCCTCCTTTTATAAATGCAACTGAATCACTTTTGGGTGAAATAATTGGTTCGTCACCATCAGAAATTAGTTTTGGATCTCCCCCTGAAAAAGCTATTGTCCATATTTGTACCTTAGGCATTATAGGATTGAATGCAGGATTTACAGGCAAATCATCTCCCCAGTTTGAGCCATGGTCTCCGCCTCTTACATACACCAACCATTTGCCATCATTAGAAATTGATAAGCTTGTTATCTCTTGCCCATCATCATTATTATAATTAGTTAATTTACGTGAATGCCAGGTCGGGGCTTCTGCTACATAAACATTCCGCTTACCCTGTTCATCAAAAGCCCACGCAATTTTAGTTCCATTTGCCGAAGCAGTAAGCTCGGTAGGATAAGGATATGCTTTAATTGATTCAAGTGAAAAATTTTGAGCCTCAAGTTTTATAAATAAAATATTAATAAAAAAACACAAAAATATTTTTTTCATTTTTTAGATTTGAAGGTTAATAAGTATTTAAAGTTAGGGCTTTAGTATTACTGTTATAAACAACATAGTTGGAAAAAGTTTACAAGATGCTAAACTTATTTGGGGAGGAGAGGAATCAAAACTGTAATCGGGCTGCTTCATGCAATTGATGGCATAAACATGTTTTTTTGGAAAATTTAGAACTTTTCAAAAGTTACCTCTTCTATGCCTAAAGCTTCTCCATCTTTTCATTTACAAAATCCATAAGTGTTTTAATATTTTCAGCAGAAGTCGGAATTATTTACATGGTGCTGATGGCGTAATTGACTTTGTTGTTCTATGTGACAGGAATTGCCATCTATTGTTTCTGAAAGCATATACATGAAAATACCCCAATGTATAACAATAATTTTCAGTTTCTTTTCTTCTTGCTATCGGTCCCCTTTTTACAGACAAAGTGCCCATTATGATGGCGATATCTTCATGTAGTTCCACGATTGCAGAATCTACCCTTCGATAAAAATATATAGAAGGATTTTTTGTAGCGAGTGATCTCCATTTATTTTTATCTTCCTGTCCCCCATCCATAAAGCCATGGGTAAAAACAAAATCTTTCGCCAGAGCAGTATCTAATAAAAGGGAATCTCCAATTACAACAGCTTCCTGAATTTTACTATCAAGTTTTAATAAATATGAAATAGTTACACTATCATTTTTAGAGCTAGTTGTATTCGCTACTATGGTTGGTGATTTTTTAATAGTAACACAAGAGGAAATGAAAAAAAGTGATACAATGCTGACTATAATGTTCTTCATCACTTTTAGTTTCAAAAGAGTTTTATATATTCTCTATCTGTGCATTTATAAAGATACCTCTTCTTTTTACATCTTATCCATCTCCGCATTTACAAAATTCATCAGCGCTTTATTATTCTCTCCACCAAATTATATTTTGCAAAGCATGCTTTTTAAACTTATCTGAAACCTGATTAAAATTTACTATATCTGCTTTAAAGGGAATCACAGAATCATTAAGCTTTTCTTTAAGACTATAAAGGATGTTGTCTTTAAAAAATTGTCCCGGAATAATGCCAATATCCATATCTGAAAAGCGGTGATGTTCTTTGCTTGCCCGGCTGCCAAATAAAAAAATCTTACAATCCATATCTTTCAATTCTTCCAACACAATTTTTTTTGCAATGGCTTCAAAGTCCGTTTTAAATGGCGTACGGTTCAATGGCAGTACATGTATGTCTGATTGCTTTTGCATAATCTGTAAGCTTGGGGTAAATTAAATCAAACATTTCAATTTTGTAAACATGACTTAATAAATTTCTGCTATCTATTGCATCCATTAAGCTAAGGTATGTTTCTTCATTTATCCTTTCCTCGGCAAAAAATGTCTTAATAACTTCTTTCGGGTATAGGAAAACACTCTCTCTTTTTACTTCAAAATATTTCTTAAGCGTTTTCCAAAGCAGCTCAATTGTATATTCAAATTTTTGAACTTGTCCGTTCTTAATAACGTCAGCTTCCAATTGAGAAAATTTATCAAGATCAATATGTAGCGATTGTTCAAAAGATGTGCATGCAAGTGAAAGGTCGGTGAATAATAAGGTCAAGCGATTCCCGTTTTGCATATTTGCAAGTTAGGAATAGTTTTTAAACTAAGATTCATTTACACCTTCTCCATCTCTTCACTAACAAAATCCATCAGGGTTTTAATATTTTCAGGAGAAAAATCAAACTTTAATCCGGCCGCCTCATACAATTGTGGTAAAGTTTTGGTTCCGCCAAGCGCCAGGGCATTCATATAATTATCCAAAGCTTTTTCGGGATCTTTTTTGTATTGCATCCACATTCCTATTGCGCCAAGCTGTGCAATACCATATTCAATATAATAAAATGGAACCTCAAATAAATGCAATTGCTTTTGCCACGCAGCTTCCCGATACTGCTCTAACCCGCTGAAATTTATTACGGCATCAGAAAACGTTTTTACAATCTTCATCCAAATTTTTGTTCTCTCTTCAATGCTATGATTGGGATTTTCATATACCCAATGCTGAAACTTATCTATCACCGCAATCCAGGGAAATATTGAAATAGTTCTTTCGAGTTGGTGTTCTTTAGCTCTTTTTAATTCTTCTTCATTATCAAAAAATTCTCCCCAGTGATCCATGCTAAAAAGCTCCATAGCCATGCTGGCAACTTCTGCAATTTCCATCGGGTATTCCTTAAAAGCACTAAGCTCTAAATTATGTGTAAGAAAAGATTGCACCGCATGCCCGCCTTCGTGTACCATAGTTGTCACATCATGCATTTGCCCGGCGGCATTCATAAAAATAAAGGGTGCCCCGCTTTCTGCCAGCGGGCAGTTATACCCTCCGGGAGCCTTTCCCTTCCTGCTTTCCAGGTCAAGGTGCTGCATGGATTTCATTTGTGTAAGGCATTCACCAAAAAAAGGACGAAGCTTTGTAAAACATGCAATAGATTTTTCTACCAGTTCTTCTCCCGAGCCAAATGGCATAAGCGGCTTTGTGCCTGCCGGCTCGGCTTCTACATCCCACGGCCGCAGATCATCAAGTTGCAATTTTTCTTTTTTCTTTTTATAGATTTTATTAACCAAAGGCATAACATGTTGCTTAACTGCTTCATGAAATTGAAAGCAATCTTCTTTGGTATAATCAAACCTGCCAAGCTCTTTAAATTTATAATCCCGATAATTTTCAAAGCCAGCATTTAAAGCAATCTGGTGGCGCTTACTTACAAGCGTTGTATAAAGGTCATCCAATACGTTTTTATCAACTAACCTCCTTTCATTCATTTTACGGTAAACTTCTTCCCGTAAATTCCTGTCTTCATTTTCTAAAAATTTTGCAGCCTGCTGCAATGTATATTCAGTACCGTTTATTATAACGGTCATCTTTCCGTTTATAACTCCATATTGCTGCTGCATTACAGCAAGCTCCGCTTGTATGGGTATATTCTCTTCTCTAAAAAGATCAATACTTTTTTTTACCGAGCGCAGGTAAGTAAAATATTTTTCTTTATCAAGATCAGAAGTAAATGCACAGGCAATTAATTTTTTATTTAACGCATCTGCATAGGGTTGAATCTTTGGCTGTAACTCCATGCAGAAAAAATTAAATGCTTCTTCCAACGATTTATTTTCTGTATCGCATGTCATTTTTATCTGCCGCCAGCAGGCATCTTCACTAATAATAGCTTCCAGTTCGCTGCTGTCTTTAAGCCAATGCTCCAATGCCTGGGGCGTATCAATATTTCTGTCCAACAGATCTTTAAAGAACGGTTCCAAGGCTGCCCAATCTGTTACAGAAAAAGTTTGTGGAATAAAATTGCGTGGCAACTTTTTAATGTTTGCGCTGTACATCTTTAAGAGAAATTTTATTTATTGCAAAACCTATAAGGTTTTTAAAACCTTATAGGTTTGTTGAAGTACTAAGCCATTTTACGTGGGCTGTTTATCTTTTTGGGAGGCGCATTTTTTACTGCACCCTGTTTTGCATCAGCAAAGTTTGATTTATTAGAGGCCCCATCACTTGCATCATGCTGAGGATTTTCTGATAATTTAATTTCTATTTTATTCTCATTTAAAATAACAAACCATTTTATCATTTTCTTCATATCACTTGCATACACTCTGTCAAAATCAAGATCAGGATAAACTTTTTCAAAATAAGATTTAAGTTCTTTGCCATCTGCTTTGGCATCCGGCATTTTTTCTTCACTGCTTTTTATGGCATTAAAAAGTTCGGTAAGATTGGTATTGTCCTTAACAGTAAAAACCTCAATACTTTCCAGGTGAGAAAAATTATGCACCCGGCTGCTTACAAACTTTGTTGTATTATCTTCAAGAGACCTCACCACTGCCCCGTCTGCCTTAGAAGCCACCAATTCATATAATCCGCTTAATCCTGTAACTGATATTATTTTACTATACTCCATATTTTGATATTTAAAATGTGCTGCAAATTTAACGCACAGTTTGTAAAAGCATTATAATTATTTAATGGCGGTACTTTTATCTCAGGTTTATCGCAGGTTTTATACACTTCCGGCGTCTTACGTTTTAACAATCAAATTTTATGACCAAATTTTTATCGGGCATTATTATTCTTTTTTTTTCAGTAAATACATTAAATGCACAAATTGTAAAAGGTATTTTGGTAGATGAAAATACCAAAACTCCGCTGGCAGGTGCAACTGTAAAACTTTTAAGAGCTACAGATTCTACTACAGCATACACAGTTATTTCTGATAAAAACGGAGCCTTTCAATTTAATAATGTAGCTGCTAACCTGTACATTTTAAGTGTTTCCTCTATCGGCTATGGCGATTTTACGCAAAAGGTTTCTGTGAAAGATAGTCCTGTTAACCTGGAGACTGTTATGGTTTCTAAATCTGCCAAGGTTTTAAATACAGTAACGGTAAATGTTTCAGCACCTCCGGTGAAACAAAAAACGGATACAGTTGAATACTCTGCAAACCAATTTAAAGTAAACCCTGATGCAAATATGGAAGATCTGATAAAGAAAATGCCTGGTGTTACGGTAGATAAATCGGGCACTGTAACTGCCCAGGGCGAACAGGTAAAAAAAGTAACCATTGATGGCAGAGATTTTTTTGGTGATGATGCAACCGCTGCGCTAAGAAATTTACCCGCTGAAATAATTGATAAAATTCAGGTGTTTGACAGATTAAGTGACCAGGCTGCTTTTAGCGGCATTGATGATGGCAATTCTCAAAAAGCCATTAATGTAGTTACCAAAGCCAATATGCGTAACGGGCAGTTCGGCCGTTTTTATGGTGGTTATGGAACAGATGAACGCTATGCAGCAGGAGGCAATGTAAGTTTCTTTAAAAATAACAGGAGGGTTTCGTTAGTTGGCAATTTTAATAATATAAACCAGCAAAATTTTTCTTCGCAAGATCTTTTAGGTGTAACCAGCAGTAATAATAACCGGGGCGGCGGCAATTTTGGCGGCGGCGGGCAAAGAGGCGGACCGCCAGGTGGCAACAGAGGAGGCGGAGGTAATTTTGGAGGTGGCGGACAAGGTAATTTTTTAGTGGGCCAACAAAATGGCATTAGCCAAACAAATGCTTTTGGTATAAATTATTCTGACCAATGGGGCAAAAAATTTACTGTTGCCGGCAGTTACTTTTTTAATAACAGCAAAACCAATAACGATCAGTTAACCAACAGGCAAACTTTTTTAAACGGCGATTCTTCTTTGTATTATCAGGAGAAAAGTCTCAGTGGTATAAATAATTATAATAACCGGATTAATGTAAGAATGGAGTACAAGATAGACTCATTCAACACATTAATTATTACCCCTAATTTAAGTTTTCAAAAAAACCAAAGGCTGAGTGATGTTACTGCACGTTCAGCTTACAGCAGCATTTTTGATGCAACTAACCTGGCCAATACATCCACTTTTTTATCAGATGCTTTAACAACAGGCTATAACTTCAGCAATAATATTTTGCTAAGGCATGGCTTTACCAAAAGAGGAAGAACAATTTCGGCTGGTGTTACTACAAGCTTTAACAACAGGGATGCAGAAAC
>JBKJLG010000007.1:0-6511 GCA_046596995.1 Chitinophagaceae bacterium | reverse complement strand
AGAATCAACGCTGTGGGGCTTTACGGCTGAGGCGGAAAGCAATGGACACATACTGGTTGATGCAACGTCCTTTTTTATGAGAGATGCCATGCAGGTTTCTAATCGCTTACAAAATAGTAAACAAGGTAATTACAGCATTGATCTATCAAGGTCTGCTATGTATCCTCAGCGTACAAAAAACTTTCCCCAGAATACTGAATTTGAAACCTCCATAACTTTTATTACAAAAGATGCCAGACCTGGTAATCTCGTTTCATCTGTTGCTCCGGTTGGAGATGCAATAACATTACGCATTCATCATTCATTTGTTCAACTGCCCGATAATAATTATACGCCTCGCTTATTTGATGCCCGGTCGGGTTTTATTTCAACTTCCTATTTTGATTACAGCACACCTGTGACAGAACCGATCAATAAAATGTTTATCATTCGGCATCGGCTGCAAAAAAAAGATGCAACTTCTGCAATGAGTGAAGCAATTAAACCCATTATATATTATTTGGATAATGGCACTCCTGAACCTATCCGTAGTGCTTTGCTGGAAGGTGCACAATGGTGGAACCAGGCATTTGAAGCGGCGGGATACATCAATGCATTCCAGGTAAAATTATTACCTGAAGATGCAGACCCAATGGATATTCGCTATAACATGATAAACTGGGTTCATCGCTCTACACGAGGCTGGTCCTATGGTGCAGCGGTTGTTGACCCACGAACCGGAGAAATAATTAAAGGAAATGTAACATTGGGTTCATTGCGTGTTCGGCAAGATTATTTAATCGCACAAGGCTTACTATCTCCTTTTGAAAACGGAATGCCAGCTGATAATAAAATGCTTGCCATGTCCCTACAACGATTAAAACAATTGGCTGCACACGAAGTGGGGCATACGTTAGGTTTAATGCATAATTATATTTCAAGTACACAAAACCGGGCAAGCGTTATGGATTATCCTCCTCCCTATGTTTCATTAAACAGTAAAGGAGAAATTGATCTGAGCAATGCTTACACAAATCAAATTGGTGATTGGGATAAAGTAACAATCACCTACGGTTACTCTGATTTTGTTCCCGGTACAAACGAATCCAATGCATTAAATAAAATTTTGACGGATGCTGCAAAAAATGGCTGGACCTTTATTTCCGACAGAGATGCCCGTGATCCGGGAGGGCTTCATCCTACAGCGCATTTATGGGATGCAGGAATGGATCCGGTAAGCGGATTAAAAACAATTATGAAAGTGCGTGAAAAAGCACTACAGCAATTTGGTGAAAATAGTATTGGAAACGGTACACCAATGGCAATGCTGGAAGATGTACTGGTTCCCGTTTATCTATATCACCGATACCAGGTAGAGGCTGTATCAAAACAAGTTGGAGGTATGTATTATTCATACGCTTTAAAAGGTGATGGACAATTTGTTACCCGAAGTTTATCAAAGCAGGAGCAATTAAATGCGCTGAATGCAGTTGCAGATTGTATGGACCCTAAGTTTTTAGCCTTACCACAAAGAATAATAAAGTTAATTCCGCCAAGGCCGGCGGGATATGATTATACAAGAGAATTATTTAGCAAGAGGACCGGACTTGCATTTGATCCCTTAGCTGCGGCGGAAAGCGCTGCCGATCTTCCTTTATCTTTTTTATTTAACCCATCACGGTTAAACAGGATGGTACAATACCAGGCAGAAAATAATGGTTTGGGTATTGATGAAATGATAAATGTTTTGATGAACAGAACGTGGAAAGCACCACGGCTAAATGGTCTTGAAGGTTTAATTCTTGAGCAGAATGAACAACTGCTACTTACTTATTTAATTGGTGTTTCATTAAACAATGACCTTTCATTCGCAAGCAGGGCGGCAATATTAAATGTAATTGAAGACATAAAAAATTATGCTTCAAAACAATTGAACGCTTCAGGTGCAACCAAACGTGGATATTTTTTATTAACCCTTGATAGAATAAAAAACATGGATAAAGCAAAGCCTTTTGTACCCGAAACATTGCCGCCAGGCTCACCCATTGGGTGCGACATGGATTAGAAAAAACATGGAAATTGTTACTAAATATTTTTCTGATTTCACTGAAAAGCAAATGGCGCAATTTGCTGCGCTAAAAAATTTATATGCTGAATGGAATGAAAAAATAAATGTTATCTCGAGAAAAGATATGGATAACTTTTATGAGCATCATGTGCTTCATTCTTTAGCTATCGCCACTCAATTTGATCTGGCTGACGGATCTGAGATCATGGATCTTGGTGCCGGTGGCGGTTTTCCGGGCATTCCTCTGGCTATTTTTTTTCCTCATGTAAAATTTCATCTGGTTGACAGCATTAATAAAAAATTAAAAGTGGTTACTGAAATTGCCCTTGCAATTGAACTAACAAATGTTACCACACAACACACAAGAGCAGAGGATATAAAAAATAAAAAATTTGATGTTGTAGTGTCAAGAGCTGTTGCGCCATTAAAAGATTTGTGGCACTGGAGCAGGCCCTTGTTAAAAAAGAAACCATTAGATCAACCCAAAAAATTATCAGGGCTGATATGTTTAAAGGGGGGTGATCTTGCCAAAGAAATTTCTGAAAGCGGTTTACGCCCAAGAGTGTGGGAAATAGAAAAAATATTTGAGGAAGATTTTTTTAAAGAAAAATTTATTCTTTACGTTAATTCTTCTCAATAAATTTTATCAGCCAGTTATCTGTCTGCGGCGTATTACCAATTGGGAAAGGATGTGAGTGACCTGTATCTGTAAATCCCCATTTCCCGTAAAACAATTTAGCTTTTTCGTTATGCTCCCAAACGCCCAGCCACAGTGCTTCATAGCCTTTCTCTTTAGCAAGCTTTATGGCAAACTCCATTAATGCTGCGCCTATCTTTTTACCATGAAATTCTTTTATCACATAAATCCTTTTTAATTCAATGGCATTGTATTTTGGTATTGGGGGGTAATCAGTATAATCTTCTTTCAGGCGCATGTAGCCTGCAGCAACATCATTTACAAAAGCAATAAAGTATAGATCATCTTCGTCTTTAAGATCTTGCAAAGTATTAATATCAGAGAAAGTATTCTCCAAAAAATATTTCATATCATCATCAGTGCAAGTACCTTTAAAAGTTTCTTCAAAGGTTACTTTGCTTAGCCGGGAGATAGTTTCAATATCTTCTGGACCGGCTCTTCGGATGTTTATTACAGGTGTTACCACTTCAATTCCAGAAAATTATTTTTCCTGTCAACATCTGCCATGCGTTGCGTGGCATCAATTTCTACAGCTTTTAAATTGGTGAGCTTCCCTTTAAATTCCAGTATATAAAAAGGGTGTGTCCACCTCCATTCTTCATGCGTAATTCTTGGCTGTGCATTTTCTGCGGGCTTATTCCCAAACATTAAGTTAAGCGGCACATAATGGGTTTCCTTTGTACCATCTTTAAAGGTAAACTCAACATCAACGGGCATAGGCATATGCCCCACCCTTTGCAATCTAATTTTTGAAACACCATTTTCTTCCCACAAACTATCAATACCATAATCAATATTTTTCGTTGTGCTTATCCAATATTCTTTGTACCAATCCAGCTGAAGGCCGCTTACATCCTGCGCCACCTTTACAAAATCAGTTGCATTAGGATGTTTAAATTTCCATAGCCTGTAATACTCCAGTAAAATTTTATCTCTTGTTGCTTCGCCAACAATATAGGCAAGCTGAGATAAAAATATTTCTCCTTTGGAATACGAATTAATGCTGTATGTAGTATTATTATTATAGTGATCTGCATGTGTTGTTAAAGGCTCTTCTATTTTTAATTTTACCAAATTAAAATAACCACTGTAAGCACTTGCATGATTTAGAGGCAAGGCAGTTTCGGGTTTGCTATTTTTTACTGAATCGTAGTAAGCACTCACTTCTGCTTCTGCAAAACTTGTAAAACCTTCATCCATCCAGGGATATAAACTTTCATTTGTGCCTAATATCATCTGATACCAGGTATGCATCCATTCATGAATAGCTGTGCCCATGCTTGGTCCGGAGAGCATAGTGCAATTAGGATATTCCATTCCACCATCGCCACCATGTATAAATGAATATTGTTTATAGGGATACTCGCCATATTTCTTTTTTATAAAAGGATATATAATTACGGCAGCATCAGCAATGCTTTCCCATTGTTTATCCCAATCTGCCGTATAATTATTAAAATCATTTTTATAATTCGCTTTTGCCTCTTTACTCATCGCATCAAAAACCACTCTTGATGCTTCCCTGTTATAAAGAACATGAATGATGGGACCATTTGTTATTTTACGAACCAGATGTTTGTATTCAGGATCGGCAGCCCAGGCAAAATCATGCACATTAGGGGCAACAAAATGCCAGGTTTGTTTATTTCGCGTTTGCTTAAAAGGCTCTGTACCTATAGGCTCGTAACCAAAGCCCACTTTATTTTGAATGGTGCCGCTACCACCAAGCAAATAATTTTTATCAATAGAAATAGTTACATCATATTCTCCCCATACACCATAAAATTCTCTGGCAATATAAGGTGTTGGGTGCCAGCCCTCATAATCATATTCACACAATTTAGGATACCACTGCGTCATAGTGTAACGTACCATCGTAGCGGGATTATCTCTGCCGCTGCGGCGTATTTGTAAAGGCACTTGTGCCTCAAAAACCATATCAAAAACAACTTTGCTTTTTGGTAAAATTGGTTTGGTAAGATTTACTTCTAAAATACTTTCATGGTATTTAAAAGGTTGTACAACACCATTCATTTTTAAAGAAATAATTTTTTGATAACCGATCTCTTCCGGTTTTAAATTTACTATGCGGTCTTTTACACGGGCATCCCAATTGGGGCGATTATTTATTAAAACTTTGCCAAGCTCACGGCTGCGAACATCCATCATACTGTTGGGCTGAAAAGCATTCCAGTATAAATGATAGAAAACTTTATTTAAAATATCAGGAGAATTATTTGTGTATTCAAGTTTTTGTGTACCCGTAAAACGGTTTGTGTTTACATCTACATCAACATTCATTGTATATTTTACCCGCTGCTGCCATCTGTCTGGCTGTGCAAACATAAAAAGAGAAAAGAGAAAAGTAAAAAAAGAAAAGAGAATAAATTTTTTCATTGATTAAAATTGAAAAGTAAATTTCGTATAAAAAATCCAGCCTAATAAAAATTAATCGGGGAAGAATTATCTTCTTATCATATTAAGCATGGAAAGTGTTTCAGCAATCATTTTCGCATTGTATTCCGTAGTCAATTCTTTATGGTTAACGGCATCTACAATGGTACCTATCCAGCATAAACCGCCGGTAAAAAAATATAATATTCCCATGCCGGTATGCCCTAATACAAAACGGTGAATGCCTGCAATAAAGACCAGCCCCAGCAGGCATAGTAATAAAATGGTTTGTGGATCTTTCCTTTTAGAGCGGTAGATAGTGCAAAAATGCATTATTTCATCATCGCTGAAACCCTTTATCCTTGAACTGATGGTTATAATTTCTTCGGGAGTTACATCATACAAATATTTTAAGAGTATGGGATTTATGGAAGTACTGCTGTTATCGTATGGCATAAAAAATATTTTTTTGGTTTGAGAAAAAACGTGTGCGGATCAACTTAACTATTCTTAATAAAATAATGACAATCGCAAAAATACCCAGTGGGTGGGCAGTAAAAGATGCCTGTATGTTACCGTGAAATAAATAACTTATGGCATGTCCAATACCACAGCCGGGACAAAAATTAAATCCCAGCATTTTAAAAATACAAAATGAAAAATGCGAGCCATGTTCAGGATGCATATTGGCAAGGGCAATAAGTGCTACAACCCAAAATATCAATTCAAAATATTTAGAAAATAATCTTGTCACATCTATCTTTTAAAGATATTATTTACCAGCAACAATTATTACAATTTCTCCCTTCACTGTTTTTTGTTTAAAATGATCTGCCACTTCCTGTAAAGTTCCTCTTTTATTTTCTTCGAACATTTTTGTAAGCTCACGGCTAACGCAGCATAATCTTTCTGCGCCAAAATATTCAATAAAATTTTCCAACGTTTTTATCAATCTCATAGGTGACTCGTAAAATATCATTGTCCTTTCTTCTTCTGCCAGTTGCTTCATTAAAGTTTGGCGACCTTTTTTTTGCGGAATAAATCCCTCAAATACAAAACGGTTGATGGGCAAGCCGCTGTTAACCAAAGCAGGTACAAATGCAGTTGCACCTGGCAAACACTCCACCTTAATATCATTTTTTATACATTCTCTAACCAATAAAAAAGCCGGATCGCTAATGCCGGGAGTTCCGGCATCGGTAAGTAATGCCATCGTTTTTCCTCCACTCATTTGCTCAACTAAATGCGCCAGCACCTTATGCTCATTGTGCTGGTGGTAAGGTGTTACAGGTTTTTTTATTTGATAATGATTAAGCAGAAAAGATGACGTTCGTGTGTCTTCTGCTAAAACAAGATCAACAGAATTTAGAATT
>JBKJLG010000285.1:0-2780 GCA_046596995.1 Chitinophagaceae bacterium | reverse complement strand
CGCAGAATTGAAAAGAAAACAGGAGACTCATAAAAAGGAGCCTCCTGCATTCTATTGTAAAACCAAATTATTTTTTGTCGTTAATGCTCCAGTCGTAATCCAGGTACTGTAAGTTTACTCCGCTATTAATCTTCACAGGGGAATATATGTTGATATACTCTATTAATGATTTACCGCTCCACTTAGTGAAATCGCTTCCGTAAAATTTAAAAATTGACGACACTTTCGGATTGCCGGCATTAATATCATTTCTTTTTTTATCACCCAAAAAATCCTTTGCCTGGTCTGCCAACTGGGCATCAAGTTTACTACCTTCATAAGCTTCCCTTCTTAATTTAGGGCAGCTCATACTTGCACAGTTTAAGGCAAAGTGAATTCTCGGCTCTTCGAAATTTTTACGAACAATCCGATGTTCAATCCGGTTCAACGTCATTGTTTTATCACCGATTTTAAAGAATTCCTTATCCCACGGCGTATTCACAAAAATAACCTGGCTTTTTGGTCCAAGGTCTTTTATACTTTTTACGGGATAATTATCAATAATTAATTTTATTGTAAAAGCATTGTAGGCATTCAGCCAATAAGCAATCTTATCTTCCTTGCTCCATTTATCTCCAGGTGCACTGGCACTTATTTTATCAAGATAGATTTGTAATTTATCTTTATCTGCAATAAAACCTTTGTAATCTACAAGACCATCTTCACCAACATGCTTTTTTACGAGTGCTGTCCATGCATCATGATTGATAACACCATCTTTTCCTTTAAACTTTATTGCGGTGCAACTGCCTAATATTATAATGGCTGATAACACAAAAATTATACTTTTCATTTGTTTTATTTTTTGCTGATTAAACCAACTTTACCTGTTAAATAACCAAAAAACCAAGTGGTAAAGATTAAATGGCACTATATATCCGTATTTTTTTGCCCGATGGATTTATCAAACCAAATAACAACCAGCCTACAGTATAATAAAACAAAAAGCCTACCAACAAACTATTTTTTAAGAAAAATAAAATCTTTCCGTCTGTTTACCAGTTCCAAAAGAAAACACAAGTAAACAATGCTGTATTCAGTAAATAAAAGCAGTGAGTTCTCTTTAAACAAAGGGTTAGAATATGCATAGTAACTTAACATCACTACAACGCTCCACACTATGGGGAATTTATACCCTGTAAAAACACTTAATGCAACCAGCGAAACAATATACCAGGGATGCACAGTAGTAGAAAGAAAGAAGTAAATGGACGAAGCCAGCAACATATTTGTGATTAAAAATCTCACCTCCTTGTTACGCTTACTTATTGAAAACGCCAGCACCATGCAAACAATAACAAACGGCGTTACCTTACCAACAGCACCAATAATATTATAGCCTTTAATGGTATATCCAATACTCCGTATAACGTAATAAATACTGGCGTTAAATTCAAAATTCACGAACCACAATGCAACAGTATTTAAATAATTTTCTACAAATTGTATGGAGAAAAATGGCAGAAAGCAAAGTAATAGAACAAGCCCGATAATAAAGTAGAACTGCAATAGTTTTTTCAACCTGATATTCCTTATAAAAAGTGGGAGGAACATTAACGGCACCAACTTTACGCCGATTGATAAAGCCAATAATCCAGCGCTAAAGGAATAATTTTGTTTGTGCAGATAATAAAGCGAAGCTACCAGAAATAAAATCATAACTCCTTCAAAATGCAGATTGCCTGTTAATTCAATAATGACAAGCGGATTTAAAAAGTATAAAAAAATATTTTTCTCCGGCAGACTAAATACTTTTAATAATTTTTTACCAAAAAAGAAAATTCCAACATCAGCACCAATAATCAACACCTTAAAAACAACAACACTACCAATAATACTTTTACCAGCAAGCAAAGCAGCTAATAAAAAGCAAAGTTGATTTACTGGTGGATAATTTGTGTAATGCGTCGCACTCAGGCTTCCCATGCCATCTACCAACTGCTGAGCTCCGGCAATATTAAAACCCGCGGTATTAATTAAAACGGAAGGCAAATTCAGGTAAGGGTTGTATCCATGCAGCAATAATCGTCCATCCCAGATGAAACGATAAAAATCCTGCGACATTACAGGTACCGAAAACAAAAGCAGTATCCGAAAAAAAATGCCGCAGGTAAAAAGCAAATCAGAAGAAGTGGATTTGTTTCCTAAAAAATATAAATAAAGCACAACAAGCCCTGCATATAAAGAAATCAATTCAACAAAATCACTTCTTACTAAATGATACGCCATTAATAAATAAAGCACTGTAGCAGCAATAACGCAAATGACCAATGCTTTATGTTGGCGCAACCAACTCAATTAATTATTTTTTATTGAATTATAAACAACATAACTAAAGCCTGTGATAAGCATAAGGTGAAAAGGCAGCAGCGCATAGTCTTTCACCAAAAAGGCACTCACAAGACCGAAGACAAAATACAAAAGCAGTATTGACTCTATAATTACATTCAGGGAAATCTTATTAGTAAGGTAAACATTTCCTTTCCATTTATCTGCAACAGTTGTTACATTAAATTTAGGCGTTCGTATAAATTCGCTTTTCTTACCGCTGTACGCCTCCAGCACTGCTAAAGAATTATGCCAGCAAAACCCTAAAGCCATTGTAAAAAAAGTAAAGAACATCTTCATGTACTTCACAAACATCCAAGGAGTTTTTCCATGTGTGTTTTTATAAGCAACCCAATGGCAAATGAATAAAATCAGGGTACTTACAATAAACAAGCTGTTAATATCGAAAATGG
>JBKJLG010000103.1:0-3139 GCA_046596995.1 Chitinophagaceae bacterium | reverse complement strand
CGCAACAGTGGTATTTAAAATTATATCAGCCTGCAAAGCAAGGTAAGATTGGGTTTGCCCTACCATGCCAATAATTGTATTACCAAAGTTTTTTACAATTGGCACCAGTACTTTTATTTCAGGGCTGTCGCCGCTTTTGCTAATTATCATTACAACATCGTTCTGCTGTATCATTCCTATATCGCCATGTATTGCATCTGCAGCATGCATAAATAAAGATGGAGTGCCGGTGCTGTTTAAAGTTGCCACTATCTTTTGGGCAATAATTGCGCTTTTGCCAATGCCGCTTACCACCAGCCTCCCTTCGCAATTCTTTATCAGTTCTACAGCTTTTGTAAAATCCCGGTTAATAAAGTTTGCAATGCCCGCAATTGCCTCCGCCTGTTGCTCAATGGTTTTTTTAGCCAGCAAAATAATATCGGGATGCATGTATAAAAGTTGAGCTATACAGTAGAAAAATAAAAAACAAAACTTAGCTGCAAACGTACTTTAATTACATGATAAAGGCAAAAAGAGGTGAGTTCGTGTAGGCTGTTTTTAGCTTGTTGAAAAATGTAATCATTCTTATAAAGCAGATAAAATGTAACAGGGCTTTGATTTACATGGGAATTGAGTTAGCTTTGTGCTCTTTTTAAAAGTGCGCAAGGCAAGAATGTTATGACGACCAAAACGGCAGTAAAAAAGACCAGCTCTAAAGTTTCTCCTAAGAAAAAGGTCGCTTCACAAAATAATTATGATTTAAACAAAAATCTTCTGGAGCATTTTGGCTTCGATGGGTTTAAATATCCCCAGGAAGAAATTATACAATCTTTATTAAGTGGTAAAGACACTTTTGTGATTATGCCCACCGGGGGCGGCAAAAGTTTATGCTATCAGCTTCCTGCAATTATTAGCAAGGGCTGTGCAATTATTGTTTCTCCATTAATTGCTTTAATGAAAAATCAGGTTGATCTTATGCGGGGTTATAGCAGCCAAGACCATGTAGCCCATTTTTTAAACAGCACCTTAAATAAAGGGCAACAAAAAATCGTAAAAGAAGATCTCGTTTCCGGCAAAACCAAAATGCTTTATGTGGCGCCTGAAACACTTACTAAAGAAGAAAATGTAGAATTTTTTAAAGAACTTGATATATCTTTTTTTGCTGTAGATGAAGCACATTGTATAAGTGAATGGGGACATGATTTCAGGCCTGAATACAGGAGGTTGAGAGAGATAATGGACGAGATAAATAAAGATATTCCTGTAATTGCACTGACTGCTACCGCAACACCAAAAGTGCAGAGCGATATTGTAAAAAATCTTGATTTGCGTGAGCCAAATATTTTTATTTCTTCCTTCAACCGTGCAAATCTTTATTACGAAGTTTTACCTAAAACAAAAAAAGAAGAGACGGTTAAAAATATTGTGAAATTCATTTCGCAAAACATGGGCAAAAGCGGAATTATTTATACGCTTAATAGAAAAACAACGGAAGAATTAGCAGAGATGTTGATGGCTAATGGTATAAAAGCCGTGGCTTACCATGCTGGGTTAGATTCAAAATTAAGAGCAAGAAGACAGGACCAGTTTTTAAATGAAGAAGTGCAGGTAATTGTTGCCACCATTGCATTTGGTATGGGTATAGATAAGCCGGATGTTAGGTTTGTTATACACTATAACATTCCAAAATCAATTGAAAATTATTACCAGGAAACGGGCCGTGCCGGAAGAGACGGGCTGGAAGGAAAATGTATTTTATACTATTCTCATAAAGATGTTGCCAAGCTTGAACATTTAATGCGTGATAAATCTTTAAGTGAAAGAGAGGTGGGTGCACAACTGATAAGCGAAACAGTTGCATTTTCTGAAAGTGCGGTTTGCAGAAGAAAAACATTGCTGAGTTATTTTGGAGAAAAATACGAACAGGATAATTGCGGAGATAAGTGCGACAACTGCAAAAATCCAAAAGAGTTAATTGAGGCTAAAACGGAAACACAGCAGGCGCTTAAAGTTATTAATGCCCTTGGAGAAAGGTTTGTGATGGATTATGTTATAAGTGTTATTAAGGGCAATCTTAATCCTCAAATAAAAATGTACCGGCACGAGGAGCTGAATATTTTTGGTATAGGTAAAACACAGGATGAGCACTTTTGGAATTCCCTGTTGCGCCAAATGCTGCTGGCTAATATTATTCAAAAAGATATTGTAGAGTATGGTGTTTTAAAGCTTACCCCAAAGGGTGAAGCATTTTTAAAAAAACCTTCATCTTTTAAAATTATTTTAAACAATAAGTTTGAAGATGCTTTGGCAGATGATGACGAAGGGTCACCCACTAACGCTGCCGGTAGCGCTGCAGCAGATACAGCCCTTTTCGAAATGCTTAAAGACATTCGCAAACAGGTAGCTAAAGAAAAAAATCTTCCACCATTCGTTATTTTTTTAGAGAACAGCCTTGAGGATATGGCAACCCTTTACCCAACCACTATTGCAGAACTTGAAAAATGCCAGGGGGTAAGCAAGGGAAAAGCCCTGCGTTATGGGAAAAAATTTATTGATGTAATTGCTGCCTACGTTGAAGAAAACGAAATTGAAAAGCCGGATGATTTTGTGATGAAAAGCGTGGTGAACAGAAATAATAATAAAGTGTTTATCATACAAAACGTAGATAAAAAAATGCCGCTTGAATTAATTGCTAAAAATAAAACTTTAAAAATTGAGGAGTTGTTAGAAGAGATGGAAACCATTGTTGCAAGCGGCACAAAACTTAATTTGGATTATGCTATTGAAGATTTGGTAGAAGAAGATGAGCGGGAAGAAATTATAGATTATTTTAAAGGTTGCCAAACATCCAGCCTGGATACTGCACGGGAAGAGTTGGCAGAGGGCAATTACAGCCTGGAGCAATTAAAAATAATGCGCATTAAATTTTTGTGCGAATATGGTAACTAAGTAAAATTAGAAATCATATATTTGCAACCCCGTTATGGTGCGGTAGCTCAGTCGGTAGAGCAAAGGACTGAAAATCCTTGTGTCGGCGGTTCGATCCCGCCCCACACCACAATAAAATCTCTTAACTTATTTATGTTACAGAGGTTTTTTATTTTGAAAGACAGAGTTAGAAATTATCAATCCGGGTAATTTCTCCTTTTTAATTAACCAC
>JBKJLG010000123.1:0-4057 GCA_046596995.1 Chitinophagaceae bacterium | reverse complement strand
TGCAGGATCGGGGAAATTGTAATGGAATTGTTTTGCCGTGGATGGAAAGAACGGGCATCGCTCCTTTGCATTGTCACAAACCGTAATTACAAAATCAAAATCTATATCCCGGTATTCATTTATGTTGTTTGATCTATGGTGTGAAATATCAATGCCATCTTCTTTCATAATTTGTACAGCACGGGGATTTACGCCATGGGTTTCTATCCCTGCACTGTACACTTCTGCATTTTCTCCTGCAAACTTTCTCAGATAACCTTCTGCTATCTGACTTCTACAGCTATTGCCGGTACATAAAACTAAAATTCGCTTCATTATTTAAATTTTACAACACTAATAAAAATCCAGAGAAGGTTTATAGTGGTAAACCTTGCATCAAAGCCATAAATAAGATTTAAAGCAATTATAGCAAGAATAATAATTCCAAATCTTTTATGTCTGCTTAAATAGGTAGCCCAGTTTTCTCCGGTTTGTATTTTGTTTTTCATCGTTATATTTTTTAATTGCAACATTCGGGCTCACAGCAGGATTTTTTTTCTTCCAAAGGTTTCTCTGCATACACTGTTATACTTATAATGCCTGTACCTGACTGTTTAAATGTTTCAATTTGTTCTGCTGATAAGTATTGAATTAGTATATCATCAGGAATAACAATTGCCTTTTCTTTTTGAACGGCTATGTTTTTAAATCCGTTTGCTTCTATCAGTTCCATGTACACCTGCTTTTGAATTGCACCCGCTACACAGCCTGCATACATTTCAGCAGCATTTTTTATTTCGTCAGGCAGTTTACTAACAAGCACAATATCGGATATGCTAAAATGGCCACCCGGTTTTAAAACCCTGAATATTTCTTTAAAAACACCATCTTTATTGGGTACAAGGTTTAAAACACAATTGCTTACTACAACATCAGCAATGTTGGCGGTTACAGGCATGTGCTCAATATCCCCCTGTCGGAATTCTACATTGTTCAGTTTTCTCACTTCTGCATTTAATCTAGCTTTATCTATCATGGCCGATGTAAAATCAATACCAATTACTTTACCGGTTGCGCCGGTTTCGTGTGCAGCAATAAAAGCATCGTTGCCGGCACCGCTGCCAAGGTCAATAACTACATCACCTCCTTTTATTTTTGCAAATTGTGTTGGCAAGCCGCAACCAAGTCCAAGGTCTGCCTCCGGGTTATAGCCATCAAGCTCAGTATAATCATCCGCCATAATATTGTACACTTCTGTAGTGCAGCCGCCGGAGCCGCAACAGGATGTCTGATTTATTTCTTTATCCTGCAGTGCTATCTCTGCATACTTTTGTTTAACCATTTCTTTTAAATTGTTTTCTGTATTCATGTTTTTAAAATTTGCATCGTAATATTACGATAATTAAGAATAAAAAAAATGCTGCTTAGCTACAGCAGTTTATGTTTTTGTAGTTATTAAACAAACGGTTTAAGCCTGCCTGTGCTTTTTTCCATTTTTTTTCATCAATGCAATAGCAAACCTTTGCCCCTTCAATATCACCCTTTATCAGTCCGGCTTCTTTAAGTTCTTTTAAATGTTGAGAAACGGTACTTTGAGAAAGCGGGAGTTCGTTCACAATATCACCGCACATACAGCCCTGACGGGTTGCAAGCAATTGCAAAATAGCAATACGGGCAGGATGGGCCAAAGCTTTGGCAAACCCTGCAAGAAGGTTTTCCTTAACGCTGAATTCATCTGATTTTGTTGCCCCCATAATTATATCGCAATATTACGATTAATTTTTTATGTATCGAAATATTTTTTTAATTCTTTTTAAAATAATTTTAACAATGCTGCCGCATGAATACGTATTGCAGGGTATAATCTGCATGGCAAATGTTTTTCATCTTACATAAAATTTTATAGTATGAAAATTTTACTTTTTTTAATGTTGCCGCCTGTAATAGCTGTTGCACAAAGTGCAGCAGATGGCAGAATGATTGTTAATCTTTCTATTAACTACGAGCCTGATAAAATGGGAACGGATAACGAGTATTATCTTATAGCTAATAAACCTGTTGGTATAAAAATTAATTTAAACCAAACTTTTTTATTACAAAGCGCATGGCAAAAAGAAGGTGACTCTGTAGTAAATATCGGGCAGGGAGTTGCAAGGATTATTAATGATAACAATGTGGAATTAAGTGCCACAATTTATCCCGGTAAAAAAGTTCGAAAAGGGGATATTGCAATATTTCTTGTAGCGCTTGAAAAGCCTGAAAAGGATACTTTGTTTTTTAAAATGGCAAGACTTGATATTGGTTTTACCACTTTTAGTGACAGCCTTTTTTACCAGAGAGATTTAATGCTGGTAATGCCTGTAATTTATGAAACCAATTTACTGTTAAAGGAAATGGCTGAAGATGTGCGGCGTACGGGTGAGAAAATGATGGCGCAAAAAAACGACCAGGACAGAGAAATTACAAAAGGTATTTATAAAGGGCAAAGGCTTTTTGCCCTGATGATGAAAGC
This sequence comes from Chitinophagaceae bacterium, assembly GCA_046596995.1. Classification (GTDB taxonomy): domain Bacteria; phylum Bacteroidota; class Bacteroidia; order Chitinophagales; family Chitinophagaceae; genus Ginsengibacter. The sequence goes on along the minus strand of JBKJLG010000123.1, from coordinate 1,566 downwards.
TACAGCGGAAGATGTACTAAAATTTATAAAATATGTGTATGCCAGGCCGGATAAATACAAAGCCCATAACTGGAAAATAAGTGAAACATTTGCCACCTGGGTTTATAACGGGGCTCCGTAAGGCAATGTCTGGTTCATTCAGTCAATGTACTTTCCGGTTCGACTATAAATTTTACCTGTTGGGCAAGCTAACATTGCAAAAAGAGGAACGGCACTATACTTTTACAATATCAATTATCCACTTATCCGATAGAAAGACAAACCAATAAAGAAAATTTATCCAATCCGTGAAAAAACCGAATGTGCTCTGAAATCTTTTAGGCTTTTGAAAAACCATCAAAACCCGCAAGTAAAAGATTTAAAAAAAAGCTACTCCAACGAGTGGCTTTTTTGTTTTAGTAAAATGAATTATAATCCTAAATCCTGAATATTTGTGCCAGGTTGCAACAAGATAGTTTGCAAACCAAGTTGTTTTGCCGTTTCAATATTTTGAATTGAGTCATCAATAAATAATGTTTGAGAAGGAACAAGAGCGTTTTCTTTTATAACCAGCTCATAAATATCTTTATCGGGCTTGCGCAAACCTAATTGGTGAGAGTAATATGCCTTGTCAAAATAATCATCAAAATTTTTACCCCCCGATAATGAATAATAAACTTTACTAAAGGCTTTGTGATGAATACTGTTTGTATTGCTTAATAAAAACAATTTATATTTTGGTCTGATGCGCTCAATGATTTTTAAAGCTTCTTTTCTGTAATCAAGCAGCATGGCGTTCCATGCAGTTTTAATTTGATGATTTGTTGCGGTAAGATTTGTTTTTTGTAAAAAGGTAGTATAAAAATCCTCCTCATTTATTTCACCTTTTTCTAACTGGCTGAAAAGATGACCGGCATTTTTTTGAGAATACATTTCCTCAAAATTTTTTACGCCTAAATTTTTAAATGCTTCTGAAGTTTTGTTGTAATTAATATTTAGAATTACGCCGCCAAAATCAAAAATGATCGCCTTTATATTTTGCATTAAAAATTAAAACGATTTTATTATTCGCAATTGCATCATACTCCTTTCTTTTGAAACACCGTAGGCTATGTTTGCCAAAACCATATTAAAGGGAGCCAGCAAAAAGCCAGCACCATAATTGGTATGCCAGGTGTTAGAAGTTTCACCGGGCTGCCATACTCTTCCCTGATCGTAAAAAACAGATAGCCCTATTTTTCCATTCATTATATAGCTTCTGAAAGGCGTAATAAAACGCAATTCATTACTGTTGGAAAAAGTGGTTTTGCCCCAAAATCTTTCACGCCTGTACCCACGCAGATCATCTGCACCACCTAAATGCGGTAAATGATAAAACATTGGGTTGCCATTTACCGTACCGCCGGCAGCCCTTATTGCCAGAGAGAATTTAGAAAAAAGCGGCACAAAAACCTGTGCTACTCCTGTATATCTTTGAAATGAATTTTTTAGAGTCAGGTTTTCAAAATGCGCTGCATTTGCATTAAAGTAAAAACCCGAAGTGGGCACAATTGAATCATTTAAAACAGCAAATTTGTAATTGAAAGA
>JBKJLG010000030.1:0-3892 GCA_046596995.1 Chitinophagaceae bacterium | reverse complement strand
CCATTCTCGGGTTTCTTTTCTAAAGATGAAATTTTAGCAGGGGCATTTGCGAAAAACCCTGTGTTGTACATCATTGGTTTAGGCGGCGCATTGCTTACAGCATTTTACATGTTCCGTTTATTGGCGATGACGTTTATGGGAAAATTCAGAGGTACAGAGCAACAATATCATCACCTACATGAAAGTCCTTCAGCCATAACCATTCCTTTAATTATTCTTGCATTTCTTTCAATAGTTGGTGGCTTAGTTGGCATCCCTGAGTTTATGATGCATGAGAGCCATAAACTCGCAGGCTTCTTAGATCCCATCTTCACAAGATCCCATACAATTTTAGGTAAGCATGAAATAGCGCATCAAACAGAATGGATATTAACCGGCGTATCCACCCTTTTAATTATAATTGTTTCTGTTTGGGCATGGCAAAAATATAAAAGTTATCAGGCAGAAAATATTGAAGAAAAAGGTTTTGCAAAAGTGCTGCAAAACAACTGGTATGTTGATGAATTGTACAATGCAATTATTGTTCGTCCATTAAAATCGTTGTCACTTTTTCTTAATAATGTAATTGAAAGATCAGGGATTGATGGACTGGTTAATGGTGTAGGTAAAGGCATAAATTACAGCAGCCGGCAAATAAGACTGCTGCAAAACGGGCAGGCAGGCGCTTATATTTTAATGATGGTGATCGGTTTGATCGTTTTATTTATTATTCAAATGTTTCCAAAATAATTTTAAAATTGGGTACGTACATTACATTTCCTGAAATGCTTCTTTGGCTTCCTTTGGTAACAGGGCTGGTCACATTTTTTATTAAAGACAAAAAAAATGTAAAAGCCTGGGCTTTATTTTCATCTTTACTTACGCTGGCTGTTTCAATAATAAGTTTATGCTACGCAGATAATGCAAAACATCTTTTATACAATAACGTAAGTTATGTTTGGCTGCCTTACCTGGGCAGTAGTTTTTCTTTAGGGCTTGATGGTATGGGTCATCTGCTTACTTTTTTAACGGCATTTTCTTTCCCTTTAATTTTTGCAGCCACTTATAAAAACGAATATAAAAATGCCAATGTTTTTTATGGCTTAATGCTGTTGAGCCAAACCGGACTGATGGGTGTTTTTATTTCAATGGATGCTTTTTTGTTTTATTTTTTTTGGGAGCTTGCTTTAATTCCGGTTTATTTTTTATGCAGCCGCTGGGGCGGAGAAAAAAGAATTCAGGCCACGTGGAAATTTTTTATTTACACATTTGCAAGTTCATTGCTGATGCTTGCCGGAATTATTTATGTGTACCTGCAAACAGGTCCGGCGCAATCATCAGAGCATTCCTTTGCTATCCGTGCTTTTTACGACGTTAAACTATCCGGCACTGATCAGGCATGGCTTTTCTGGTTATTTTTTATTGCCTTTGCGGTAAAAATGCCCGTGTTTCCATTTCATACATGGCAGCCCGATACATACGAGCAATCGCCTGCTGCTGTAACTATGGTGTTAAGTGGCATTATGGTTAAAATGGGTGTGTTTGCAGTTATCCGCTGGGTAATTCCTGTCTTTCCCGAAGCTGTTCAACAGTTCGATAAAATTGTAATTGGTTTATCTGTTGCAGGCATGTTGTACGCGAGCTGCATTGCAATGGTGCAGAACGATCTTAAAAGATTGGTGGCCTATTCATCCATTGCACACATCGGTTTAATGTGTGCTGCTATTTTTTCTCAAAATATTACAGGCTTGCAGGGGGTAATGATACAAATGTTCAGTCATGGCATTAATATTATTGCATTATGGATTGTGGTTGATATTATTGAAAAGCATACAGGCATAAGAAAAATGAATGAGCTTGGCGGGCTTGCTATTAACGCACCTTTGCTGGCAATATTTTTTGTGGTTATCGCTTTGGCAAATATTGCCTTGCCGCTAACCAATGCTTTTGTGGGTGAGTTTGCAATGTTTACGGGGTTGTACCAATACAGTGCATGGTTTGCAGCTATCGCAGGCATTAGTATAATTCTTTCGGCAGTTTATACATTAAACATGGTGCAAAAAGTTTTTTATGGAGAAGATAATATTTACACTAAAGTAGTTTCACAAATTACGCTGAAACAAAAGTTGGTATTAAGTGTTATAATAGTTTTCATTTTTGTTTTAGGCATTTATCCAAAACCTGTATTTGAGTTGACATCAAAAACAGTAACAACTATTTTAAGTCGCCTGCATGATCCGGCATCAATGGGATTTAAATGAGGTATCAGGTATAGGGATTGACTTAATGACAAATGACTAATGACCAATAAACGGATAAACTAATAAACTAATAAACGCATTAACGCATTAACGCATTAACGGAGAAGAATGAGCGCAATAATATTATCTGCAATTTGGGGGGTGATCATGATGTTTGGCGGAGTATTTTTTAAAAAGCCTTCTGTTCCAAAATACTGGGCTATTGCAGGGTTGCTTATTATTTTTATCGCCAATATTTTAGAGTTTTCAGGTAATTCTCTTTTTAATATTGATACAAAAGGCATGTTGCAGTTTAGCAGGTTTGGCTTACTGTTTAATACTATCGCCATCAGTTGCACTCTTTTATATTTTTTATTAAACGGAAGAGACATTGAAAAAGTTGGCAACAATGTTTCAGAATATTTTGCCCTGATATTTTTTGTATTGTGCGGTGTTTTTATTTCCTCTTCATTTCAAACATTGCTCATGTTATTTCTTGGTATAGAAATAATGTCTATCCCCTTATATATTTTAACAGGCAGCGATAAAAAGAATTTGAAAAGCAATGAGGCTGCCTTGAAATATTTTTTAATGGGCGCTTTCTCCACCGGTATAATGCTTATGGGTATTGTTTTTTTATATGGCGGCAGCCAGTCAGGCACTTTTGATATTGCCACCCTTAATTTAGGCACAGGCCAAATGCCCGTGTTCACTGCTGTTGGTGTGGTTATGCTTATTGTTTCCATGTCATTTAAAGTTTCCGCAGCACCGTTTCATTTCTGGACGCCGGATGTGTATGATGGGGCACCCACTGTGTTCACATCTTTTATGGCAACCATTGTAAAAATTGCAGGCTTTTTTGCTTTCATCCGTTTGTTTCAAACTTCGTTTGGCAACATGCACTCCCAATGGCAAACTTTAATTGTAATAATTACGGCTGCTACATTATTAATGGGCAACCTTACAGCAGTATTTCAACAAAGCGTAAAACGGATGTTGGCATATTCCAGCATTGCCCAGGCCGGTTTTATGATGTTAGCCTTGTTTGCATTAAATGATACCGCCAGGGAAGGATTATTGCTTTATTCTGCTGCATACAGTTTGGCATCTATCGGGCTTTTTGCCGTGTTGGTAAAAATGAATGATTATACCATTGAAGGCTTTAATGGTTTAGGTAAAACGCAACCTGTGCTTGCCTTTACGGCTACTATATTTTTATTGTCTCTAACAGGTATTCCATTAACGGCAGGTTTTACAGCGAAGTTTTATATGCTATTGGCAGCCGTTAAAAATGGCCAGCAATTTTGGCTGGTGATACTTGCAGTCATCTGCGCTGCCATCAGTGCTTACTATTATTTTAAAGTGATACAGGCAATGTATTTTAAAGAGGCTTCGGCAGAGGCGAATAATAATATAACCACTTCCTCTTCTTTTAAATTTTTATTGATTCTTACTGCCGTAATAATTATTATCCTGGGCATAATGCCCGGTCTGGTTATAGACTGGCTTTATTATAATTGATATTTGACAATGGATAATTGAAATAGTGTTTCGGAATTTTAATTCTCCATTTTCAATTTTCAATTTTCAATTATTATTAATGCAAACAAAAGATACACTCTCACTTGCTTTTCGCACAATAAAAGGCAATAAACTCCGTACCGGTATCACTG
>JBKJLG010000036.1:0-4055 GCA_046596995.1 Chitinophagaceae bacterium | reverse complement strand
TGCCTTTCATAAAGGGTGTTTCAAAATCAATTTTTACTGTATTAATTTCAATATTAACCGGGGTATTGTTGCTAAAATTTTTTTCCTCTATTGAAACGCCTGAAGGGGTTTTGTACTTATTGGGTTGATAACTTTTTGCTTCACTTCTAAACCTTCCAAGGTCTCCGTCAATTAGTAATTCGGTGCCTTTAAAATTGTATCGGTAATTAATATTGTAATTTAAATTTGAACGTTCAACATTTTGTGTTCCGCTTGAGTATAAAATTTTTTGCGGAGCAGTATTCCCTTTTTTCATAATGTAGGTAATGCCATCTCTATTTGAATAAGTAACATTATTAAAATTGCCATTCACAATAAATCCAATTGTGTTTTTTGGGTTGATAAAAAAATCTATCCCTGTCTTAAAATTATGAATATGCGGAACCGTATAATTTATAACATGCTGATCGTATATAGTATCATTTTGTATGCGATATAAATTCTGTGAAGTTCTTCTCTCGCCAAAATTATTACTGTAATTGCCAAAAATATTTATGGCTTTATTACGGTGATTAAGTGTTAACGAGCTGTTTATCTTTTCTGTAAAACCATATCCAACCCCGGCTGTAATACTCCCGTTGGTGCCAAAAGACTGATTTTTTTTTAGTTTAAAATTGATGATGCCTGCATTGCCCGCTGCTTCGTATTTAGCGCCGGGGTTACTTATTATTTCAATTGCTTCTAAATCAGCAGAATTTACAGAGCGTAAAAAATCTGCCAGGTCTTTACCGCCTAATTGAGATTGTTTGCCATCAATATATATCCGAACACCATTCTTTCCTCTCAAAGAAAAATTATCATCTTTATCAACCGTTATACCCGGAGATTTTTGTAAAAGTTCAAAAGCATTGCTCCCTGTTGCATTTATACTGCCTTCAATATTTAAAATAGTTTTTTCTGAAGTAACTACAATAAACGGTTTTTTAGATTCTACATTGATATTATCGAGTTCTACGGTTCCGTTATATAAAGTGATGGGAGCAAGAATATATGTTTCGTTCTCTTTTAAAGAAAATGATTTTGATACACTTTTTTTATAACCCACAAAGGTGGCAGAGATAATATAATTGCCTGACGGGATGCCTGCCATTTCAAAATCACCATTGCTTTTTGTAATATCTGTTTTTATTAAAGAGCTATCTTTTGCAGATAACAGGATTACTGTTGCGCCATCAACACCATTGTTGGTGGGGTCAATTATTTTGCCTGAAATGGATGCTGAATTGTTTTGTGCTACCCCTTTAAAGCATACACAAAGCAATACAATAAAAACAGTTAGCAAATTTCTCATGCCTGTGATTGTTCTGAGCGGTTGTTTTACCGTCTCAATATAATATTTTTTAACCAAACCGGTAGTTTTTACTGCTTACCTTTGCCGCCTTAAATATGAAGACTAAGAATTTAAAAAGAGATAAGGTTAACATCATAACACTTGGGTGCAGCAAAAACATGGTTGACAGTGAAGTGCTGAGCGGACAACTTGCTGCGGGAGAGTTTGATGTTGTGCATGAAAACAATAAAGCAGATCACAATATTGTTATTGTAAATACGTGTGGTTTTATAGATAAAGCAAAGGAAGAAAGCATTAATACTATTTTACAACAAGTTGAATTAAAACGCCGTGGAAGGCTTGACAAAGTATATGTTACAGGTTGCCTGAGCGAAAGATATAAAAGTAATCTTGAGAAGGAAATACCAGAAGTAGATGCTTATTTCGGCACGATGGAATTGCCTTTTCTGCTGAAAAAATTTGATGTTGATTACAAATCAGAATTGGTGGGTGAAAGATTATTGAGCACTCCCAATCATTATGCATATTTAAAAATTAGTGAAGGCTGCAACCGTACCTGTTCATTTTGCGCTATCCCTTTAATGCGTGGTAAGCACATTAGCCGTACCATAGAATCGTTGGTTGAGGAAGCCAAAAGCCTGGTACAAAGAGGTGTAAAAGAGATTATGTTGATTGCACAGGAACTTACTTATTACGGGTTAGATATTTACAAAAAAAGAGAATTACCAAAATTGTTGCATGCGCTTGCAGATATACCCGGTTTGCATTGGATACGCCTGCATTATGCCTATCCTTCAAAATTTCCGATGGAAATAATTGATGCCATGAAGGCACGGGAAAATATTTGCAATTACCTTGATATGCCTTTGCAACATGCAAGCAACAGTATGCTTAAAGCCATGAGGAGAAAGATAACCCGTGAAGAGATGCAAGACATAATAGGGGAGATAAAAAATAAAATTCCTGATATATGTTTGCGTACAACTTTAATAACCGGCTTTCCCGGAGAAACGCAGGATGATGTTGAGGAACTTAAATTATTTCTTATAAAAATGCAGTTTGACAGAGTAGGAATTTTCTCATATTCGCATGAAGAAAATACATCTGCATATTATTTAGCGGACAATGTGCCTGAAGAAGTAAAGGAGCAAAGAGCAAAGGAAATTATGGATGTTCAACAGGAAATATCTTACCAAAAGAATTTAGAAAAAATAGGGAAAATTTTTAAGGTTATTGTAGATAAAAAAGAATCAGGCAGGTACTTAGGCCGTACAGAGTTTGACAGTGTAGAAGTTGACAACGAAGTGATTATTAGAACTGATAAAAAATTATACGCCGGCGATTTTGTAAATGTGAAAATTACATCGGCTTATGATTATGATATTGAAGGAGAAGTTGTTTGAACCATGATTGGGTAAATTATCTGAACCATGATTTAAGTAGATTAAAAAAAGATTAAAAGGAAATGAAAAAAATAAGGACCTTGATAATTAATAGAATTAATCTATTTTAATCGGCAAATCAACCCAAATCATGGTTCAGACAAAGTCAACATTTATTCCTTACAGCCAAACCGGTTACTTTACTAAAATAGTAACAGATTATATTTCTCAAAATAATTCACTCACCGGTTTCTATAAACATACCGCCGATCTGCAAGGTATAAAAAATGCTATTGAAGAGAGAACTGCTTTTACAACTGACCGCAAGTTACTGGTGGATCAATTACAGTTGCAGTATGCCTCGCAGCCGGTTACACAAAAAGTAAAAATCAATATTGATCTGCTGTTGCAGCAAAATACTTTTACCATTTGCACCGCACACCAACCCAATATTTTCACGGGGCATTTATATTTTATTTATAAGATCATTCATGCAATTAAATTAGCAGCTACATTAACTAAAGAGTTGCCCGGTAATAATTTTGTTCCTGTTTTTTATATGGGTAGCGAAGATGCTGATCTTGATGAATTAGGTCACATTTTTATTCATGGAAAAAAATATGAATGGAATACGAAGCAAACCGGCGCTGTTGGCAGAATGAAAGTTGATGACAGCCTTCTCAATATTTTAAAAAATGCAGAAGGGCAAATTGCTGTTGAGCCTTTTGGTATAGAAGTAATTGATCTGCTTAAAAAATTCTACACGAAAGGAACTTCTGTTCAGAATGCTGCGTTTGGTTTGATAAATGCATTGTTTGGTGATGAAGGCTTAATTGTTTTGCTGCCGGATAATGCATCTCTGAAAAAAACAATGGAAAATATTTTTGAAGATGATATTTTCAACAACACATCCTCTAAAATTGTAAACAAAACTGTTGAGAAATTATCGGAGCATTATAAAATTCAGGCACATCCCAGGGAAATAAATCTTTTTTATTTAAAAGATGAAATACGAAACAGGATTGAATTTAAAAATGCCAGGTATAAAGTGCTGAATACAGATATTGAATTTAGTGCAGATGAATTGAAACTGGAATTATCAGAGTATCCCGAAAGATTTAGCCCTAATGTAATTTTGCGGGCGCTTTACCAGGAAACTATTTTACCAAACGTGGCTTTTATTGGCGGCGGCGGCGAGCTTGCCTATTGGCTTGAACTGAAAGATTTTTTTTCATACAATAAAATTCCTTTTCCTGTTTTGGTTTTAAGAAATTCTTTTTTAATAGCAGATAAAAAAAGCAGGGATTTGATGAGTAAATTTTTCCCTTCGGTTAATGATCTGT
>JBKJLG010000117.1:0-4463 GCA_046596995.1 Chitinophagaceae bacterium | reverse complement strand
TTTGTGTTTTCAAGTTTTTGGTTAAAGCTCATTAAACTCATTAAGTCAGCAACAGAGGAAAATGCCGAAAAATAATTTGCATATGCTTCTATGCCAAACGTATTATATTTTTTGAGCGGGTAATTTTGCTGAACTTGCATAATCATTGGCAAAATAACAAATATGGATGAACACAAAGCAGTAATCATTGGCTCCTCCGGTTTGGTGGGCACACATTTAACACAACTCATTTTAAATGATGATTATTTTTCCTCTGTGCAGATTTTAGTTCGGAGAAAAACATCTCTCAACCATCCCAAACTAAAAGAAGTGATTGTTGATTTTGATGATTTAGCTGATTACGAAAATAAATTTGGTGAAGGCGAAACTATTTTTAGCTGCATTGGCACCACACAAAACAATGTAAAAGGTGATAATATTTTATACGAAAAAATTGACCATGATATTCCTGTCAATGTGGCCAGTATTGGATTTAAGAAAGGATTTAAACAATTTATTTTTGTATCATCGGTTGGCGCAGATGCTAAATCCTCTAATTTTTATTTACGGCTGAAAGGCAAAACCGAAAATTCTATCAAACACTTTGCTTTTGAAAGCATTGGCATATTAAGACCATCAATGTTGTTGGGAAATCGAAAAGAATCAAGACCTTTTGAAAGCTTGTTGCAAGGCACAACAAAATTTATTTCTGCCTTTATGTTTGGCTCTTTAAAAAAATATCGCAGCATACAGGCAAAAGATGTGGCGAAGGCAATGATAGCGCACAGCAAATTAAAAAAGCCCGGCATACATGTATTATCGTATGAAGAAATAAAAAAATTAGCTGGATAATTTAATTGGCATCCACATCTGCAATAAGTGTTACACTTCTGAATCTTTTTTCTGCATGCAGCAGGTTAAAATAATTAAGAAGCACTTTTTTATACCGCTGAATCATTATTGCATCTTTCGGCAACTTTATCAGCATCTCCATTAAATACAAACTACGAACCCTGTTTACAACCGGCGCTGCAGGACCGACCAGATAATTTTCAAAATCTTTTTTAAAAGCTACTGCAAGTTTTTCTGATGCATCTGTTACTACATCCTTTAATTTATGCTTTAAAATTATTTTAATCACCCGGCTGTATGGCGGATAATTAAAGCGTTGTCGGTTTTCAATTTCGTATTCATAAAATCTTTTGTAATCATGCTGCTGTACAAATTGCAAAACTGGGTGATTAACTTTTGCAGCTTGTATCATCACCTTACCCTGCTCGTTTTTGCGACCAGCCCTGCCGCTAACCTGCTCCATTAATTGGTAGGCACGCTCATTCACCCTGAAATCTGCAAAGCTTAACAACCCGTCAGCATCCAATACACCCACAAGACTCACTTTTTCAAAATCCAAACCTTTCACAACCATTTGTGTGCCCACCAAAATATCGAGCCGGTGCTGTTCAAACAACTGTATCAAATTATCATGCGCCATTTTTCCTTTAACTGAATCAATATCCATCCTCGCAATTTTTGATTCAGGAAATTCACTCTCCAGTTCTTCTTCAATTTTTTCAGTGCCAAAATTTCTCTCCATCCAGTTCACACTGCCGCAAGCGGGGCAGGCAATTAACTTGGGATAACTTGTGCCACAGTAATGGCAATGCATTCTGTTTGAATATTTGTGCAGCGTAAGTGTTACATCACAATTATTACAATGCGGAATAAAGCCACAGGTGCTGCAAAGTAAAACCGGGGAGTAGCCACGCCTGTTCTGAAATAGAATAACCTGTTTATCGTTTTTAACCGCATTATCAATTGCAGCAACTAACTGCGGCGATAACATTACTTTTCCTTTTTTAGATGCAGCAACTTGTTTTGTATCAATAATTTCAATTTCGGGTAACTGCACACCGCCGAATCTTTCGTTCAATTCAACTAGTCCATATTTATTACTCATGGCATTAAAATAACTTTCTACCGATGGTGTGGCACTGCCCAATAAAACTTTTGCTGAGGTAAAAAGAGACGCATAAAAAATGGCAGCATCCCGTGCATTATAACGTGGCGCCGGGTCTTGCTGCTTATAGGAGCTGTCATGTTCTTCATCAACAATAATTAACCCCAAATTTTTAAAAGGCAGAAACAGCGCACTTCTTGCGCCAAGCACAATTTTTATTTCCCCGTTTTTTATTTTATTCCACAACTCTACCCTTTCGTTATTATTAAATTTAGAATGATAAATTGCAATGTTGCCGCCAAAATTTTTTTGCAACCTGCGGATGATCTGTGCGGTTAAGGTTATCTCGGGCAAAAGATACAGAACCTGTTTACCAAGAGAAATGTAATGTTCAATTTGCCTGATATACAATTGTGTTTTACCGCTGCTGGTAACGCCATGCAACAGGCAAACATTTTTTTCTGCAAAGCAGGAATTAATTTTATTTAAAGCCTCTTGTTGTGCATTGCTCAATTCAAAATCAATGATTGCTTTTTTCGGCAAGGCTATTATTCTGTCAATGCTTCTTTTCTCAATAAATAAAATATTTTTATCTGCCAACCCTTTAAGCTGTGCTATGCTGGCGCCGGATTTTTTTAAAAGTGACGGCTGTGTAACTTCACCTTCCGTTTTGGAAAGATGCAGGTAACTTAAAAGCAGTTCAAGTTGTTTGGGCGCTTTGGTCCAATTGTTTAGCAACTCACTTAACTTTTCTTCATTATCAAACGCAGGATTAAGCGTTACATAATTTTCTTTTTTGGTTTTATATTTTTCATTAAAAGCTTCCCAAACAAAACAAACTTTTTTATCAATTAATTTTTTTATTACCGGGTAAACATGATTTACATCCAGCACCTGCTGCACTTCGGGTAGGCGTAATTCTTTTTTAATCAGCAAAGCTTCTGCAACAAGGTATTCTTCATTATCCAGGTCAGAAAAATCTTCACCATACTCATCATTAAAAATTAAAACAGCTTCGCTGCTGAGCTTTAGATGCGTGGGCAAAGCGGCTGCCATTACTTCTCCCTCACTGCACATATAATACTCACTCATCCAGCTCCATAATTTTAATTGCTGCGGAAAAATTATAGGCTCATCATCAATTACATTTAAAATTTCTTTGGTTCCGTAATCGGGTTTTGTTTTAAAAATAGACTTTACGATACCTGCATATTTTTTATTCTTCCCAAAAACTACTTCTGCCCTGCATCCTGCCTGTATTTTATTCTGAAAATGTAATGGTACTTTATAGGTGTATGTCTTGGGGATAGCCAGCGGCAAAATTATCTCTACCCACAAATTTTGCGTGTTGGTTGCGGTTGTAAAAAGGTCAATTATATTTTCTGATTCATCAACCATTTATCATTTGATTTAATTCTCTATCCAACTCGCTTTATATTTTATAAGTGCATTTTCCATTTGCCTGTAAATCTTTTCTTTAAGTGCCGGTATATCTTCACTGGTCATTCCTATAGTAATTGTTTCTTCTAAAAAAACAGAGCGTGACCTGCCAGGATTCATTGAAAAAATACTGTTGTAGTTCATCCGGTTGTATGCATCTAAAAATAATACAGGCTTTATAGGTGTTTGTGTTTCAATGGCAATTCTAAAAGCGCCATTGTAAAAATCTTTCAAAGGTTTGTGTGTCATATTAAATGTTCCTTCAGGAAAAATGAATACAGATATTTTTCTTTTTAAAACAGATGTTAATGTATTTACACTTTGTAACCTGTGCGCTGCATCCGATCTGTCAACCAGCACCACTGCATATTTATATATAAAGCCGAACAGAGGAATTTTTGCCATTTCTATTTTGCCAAGCACACGAATATTTTGCCGCAATGTTTTTACCACTACAGCTGCATCTATATAAGAAATATGATTGCTTACAAAAATGTATTGTTTTGATCTGTTGTGCGAAGCTTCATAAATATTATTATGGTATATGGCGCACATAAACATCCACAGATCCCCCCAAATATTACACAACCTGTAAATTAAATTGCCACCGGTAACCCTGCCGAAAAGCGAAGCAATTAATATAAGAGGAAAAATTATAAGCATGATTAAGACAAACCATACAATAGCCCAAATAGTATATAGTACTTGGGCTAACTTTACAACACGCTTAAACAAATAATAGGTTTTATACTGCAAAATACAGATTAGCGGTGCTATTTATCAGAATTTTTAATGAAAGATGCGTAACTTTTAAAGGAATTTACTTACTTTTGCACTCCTAAATTTTGGCATGTTATGTTTGCAGTTATTAAAATCGGGGGTCAGCAATTTAAAGTTCAATCAGGACAAAGCTTGTATGTACCCCACCTTGCCGGTAAAACCGGAGATAAAGTAGAGTTTTCAGAGATATTAATGCTTGAAAACGATGGTAAATTAAGTATTGGCGATGCTGCCAAAGCAACAGTTACCGCAGAAATAATTAATGAAACCGTAAAAGGTGATAAAGTGATAGCTTTTAAAATGAAAC
>JBKJLG010000133.1:0-3408 GCA_046596995.1 Chitinophagaceae bacterium | reverse complement strand
TCCTTTTACCTACCCGAAAGAATTTATTAATGGCAAAACCCTGGTACTTACCACAACCAATGGTACAAGATTATTGCACATGGCGCTTGCAGAAAATGCAAAAGCAATTATCACCGGCTCATTCCCAAATCTTTCTGCAGTGTGCGATTATTTAGTGACGCAAAAACAAAATGTAATACTTGCCTGCGCCGCCTGGAAGGATAAGGTAAACCTTGAAGACACTTTATTTGCCGGCGCAGTTATTAGCAGGATAAAAGAAAATTTTTCAATCAATTGCGATACATCTAAAATTGCTGAAACACTGTACAGCGAAGCAAAAGGCGATTTGTTTGAATTTATGAAGATGAAAGAAGCATCTCATTATCACCGCCTGATGAATTTTGGTTTGGAGAAAGATATACGCTACTGCCTTACAGAAGATACAGATAATGTATTGCCGGTTTATAAAGAAGGCAGATTAATTGCAAAGTAATCAAATGCTTTGTAGTGTAGAGCAATATATAGCTACAGTTTGCCGATAAATAAATTCTTTAATTTAATAATAACGACGGTACAAAGAAATACGGGTCAATAGAAAATTGTCTTTCATTAAACGGAGTTGATTCAATAAGTTCTATCTGTAAAAAAGCATTGCAATGCCTTATGGTCCATAAAGAAAGTTTTTTTCCATCAGCAGACCGCTGTATTATTTCAGGAAGCATCTCGTCTAATAATCCATTCCAACATGCATCTTCCAATTGTTCATCTCCGGTAAATTTGCTTTTGTCCTCAACTCTTTTTTCTGCCCATTCTCTTTCAGAAAACTTTGTACCTGTCATCAGCAATATTTCCTGTTGAGTAGATTTTGTTTTCATAATAAAAAATTTAATTTGTAAACTCTTTATTAAGACGAAGTTTCGGGTAAGATTATATACAACAGGTATAAAAAGTTGTGTTAAGATGTGGGATAACTTAAAATGTAAAAACTTTATCTTTTTACGTTGCCCTTCATTTCTTCAATTTGCTCCCGTGTGCCCAATACAATTACCTTCATTTTTTTTATAATTAAAGTATCCTGGGGAGGATTAATGATAAATTTGCCATCAGCATCTTTAATACCGATACAGTTAACACCTGTTTTTCTCCAGTCCATTATTTCTTTCAAAGTATTGTTTTTCAGGTCTTGGGGCAACAGTTCATAATCAACAGATTCCAGGTGAATAGATTCTCCTTCTTCCCCGGATAAGTAATCAATAAACTCAATAACATCCGGTTTGGAAACCAGTGTAGCCATGTGTGTTCCGCCAATTTTATTAGGCGATATTACACTATTTGCTCCTGCTTTTATAAGTTTAGTGGCGGAACCTGGGTTGGATGAACGACTGATAATTTGAATACTGTTGCTTAGCGATCTTGCAGATAAAACGATAAATACATTATCTGCATCTTCGGGCAAAGCAGTAATTAATGCTTTGGCTTTTTCAATTCCTGCACTCAATAAAACTTCATCTTCAGTAGCATCTCCTTTTATATAAAAAGCAATATCCTGGTTTAAAAGTATTTGTTCAATACGATCTTCATTGTTTTCTATTATTACAAATTTTACTTTGTGGTTGGTTAATATTTTTGCCGCCTGTTTTCCATTACGTCCATAGCCGCAGATAATAACATGATTTTCTAATTCTTTAATTGCAGACATAATTTTACGGGTTTTAAAAAAATTATTCATTTCGCCATCTACTATATAGCGGGTAAGTTTTGTAAGGGTATAGGCAAATGTTGCAAAGCTTGAAATAATTAGCAGCATATTAAAAACCCGGCCGGCACTGCTTAAGTGATGTACTTCCTGATATCCCACCGTTGTAATGGTAATTATAGTCATGTACAATGCATCCATCAGGCTAAAGCCCTCAATAATCATAAAACCAAGTACGCCGGATAAAATAATTACACCAATAATTATAATGGGAAGAAAGATAGCATATGATTTTAAAGAAAATTGCTTGATTAACTTAGGCGTTACCATTAAAGTAAGTTAGGTAAAGTATTTTATTTTAATAAGCAATATTATGCCCCTTCCCCTCATGCCAGTAAACTAAGCAAGCATTTTAAAATCACTTTATTTAATTAGTTGCATGTTTAAAAATAATTTTCAACAAACTTTTTAATAAGAATTAAAGCGCACTAAAATTGTTTTACTTTTGCAGATTGCCCTTTTCTCATTAATTGAGTAAACGCAATTACACCTAAAAAACCATAAATCTGTTTGGCATTACCGCATCTTATAAAATACGTTTATAATTCAGGAACTGATGAAGTGATCAGGCGTGGAAAAAAAATTCATGCTTTTGGATATGTTGAATTATTGGAGCATGACGACCTTATGAATTCAGTGTCTTTTCGTGTACGGGATGATAGCTATACCACATTTTATAAAGTTCACATTCAAAAATATAATGATCCCAAATCGCTTTTGCTCAGGTGTACATGCCCGTATAATTTAAGCGATATATGCCGCCACGAAGCTGCTGCGCTTTTTCAATTGCAGGATCTTGTAGATAAAAACATTTTAGGCTCTCACAATGCGGTTGCATACAACCAAAAGCATACGGTTATTAAAATGAAATACATTGACCTGCGGATGATACGGATGATGGCAGGACAAAAAAATTATGAGCAGGCAGAAGAAATGTTGCGTGGTACAAAAGCAAATATTGTAAATGCCGGCAATGAAAAAGTTGAGGCTACCCTGGATGCGGAGGCGCAAAAGTTTAAA
Source organism: Chitinophagaceae bacterium (assembly GCA_046596995.1). GTDB lineage: Bacteria > Bacteroidota > Bacteroidia > Chitinophagales > Chitinophagaceae > Ginsengibacter. The sequence goes on along the minus strand of JBKJLG010000133.1, from coordinate 653 downwards.
CTGCTCATTCAAAAAAATGAAGAAAAGAATTTTGATACTTCCTGCACCTGTCAGCAAAAGGAGCAATTGTTGTGCACACACAAAACACTTTTGTTTGTTCAGTTGTTAAACGCATTTGGTCCACATTATTTTGATAGCATTAGAAACTGGGATAAAGAAAAAAATAAACTGCTGGAAGCCTATGGATACAGCCTTAATGAAGATTTAAAAGGCAAGTTTGAGTTTGCCTATAAAGAAGGCAAGCCCTTTTTAAGGGTTTTAGATGTATCTATAAAAAGACTAGCCCCTGCCGCTAATGCACGGCCGGTATTAGGTGTTTTAATTAAGCAGGAGCAGGCAGCAACGGAAACCGTTACCGCCAATAAAAAAATAGGGATAGTTTTTAATGCTCAGGAAAAAACTTTTCCTTTTTTTACCGTTGATCTTGTGCAGGGCGATAGCAATGAAGAATTAAAACTTATCAGCAATATTGAAAAACTTGATCTTACTAAATTTATTAATACAGATATTTTTAGCGAAGAGGATAAGCAATTGGTGCAGCAGGTACGCAAGCTTCAATCAGCAGAAATAAATAAATATCTCAATCGCAATTCACCCTTCAGCGGCTTTTGGGAGAACATCATTCACAACGAGAATGATGAATTGCCTGATGA
>JBKJLG010000252.1:0-2584 GCA_046596995.1 Chitinophagaceae bacterium | reverse complement strand
TTAATGTAACTTATACAAAACCCGATGGCACCAAAGAATCGAAAAGTTTTAATGTTGAATATACAGTGGGAACACCAGGTGGTGCAGCTGTAATGCTTGATAAAATGAATGTGTTTTATATCGGTGTAGATAATCCTGTTACAGTTTCTTCGGGTACTGGCTGGGATAAGACAAATGTAACTATGAGCGGAGGGACTTTAACTAAAGTAGGAACTGGAAAATATACCGTTAGAGTAAGCAGCCCCGGTAAAGCTTCTATAACTGTTAATGCAGATGGTAAAGCAAGTACTTATGATTTCAGAATAAAAAATATTCCTGCTCCGGTATTAATGGTTGGTCCTAATGAAGGTGGAAGAGTGCAATCAGTTGTATTTAAAAACCAGCAATTTGCCAGGGCTGAATTACGGAATTTTGATTTTGAATACCGCTATGCATTAGTGAGTGCAACGGTTTATTTTTCGGGTGCAAATTTTGCCAGTGTGCAAACTGCAACTATCAATGGCGGAAGCCTTGCAGGCATACAGGCTCAATTGGCTAAGTGCATTCCCGGTACTGCTATAACATTTGATAACGTAAAAGTACAAGGTCCTGGTGGTCCGGTTATGTCAATACCAGGCCCCGGTTTTATATTATATTAATTAAGTAAATTATTTACCATGAATAAGGTATTTGTAAAATATTTTTTTGTAGCACTTTGCTTTGCAATGGTTACAAATATTTGCGTGGCTCAAAAACGTACCGTAAAAAAACGCACCACGGCAAAAAAAACTACCAATGCTAAAACAAATGTTAGCATTAATCCTGCAAAGGATACGGTTATAGTTGCTGCTGTAGTCAAAGTAGATAGCCTGCCTATACCAGTGGTAAAAAAAACATTGCGTTCCAACGATGCTATCGACCGTAATCTTGTAAAAGAGAGGACACCTCTGGCATACGAGCAAATACGTGAAGATGATGCTGTATATCGTGAAAAAATATGGAGAGAGATTGATATAAGAGAAAAAATGAATTTGCCTTTTAGATATGCTGCTAATGAGGATAATGGTAACCAGCGTTTCATTTCTATATTAATGAAAGCAATACAGGACGGTCCGGATAATGGCGGAGTTACGGTTTTTAGTAATATTGATGATAGATTTACTACCCCCATGACCGTGAAGGAAGTTTCCCAAGTTATTTCTGGCGGAGCGGTAGATGTTCCTATATATGATTCTTTGGGCAATGTAATTGGTACAAGGTCAGTAACTGCTGAAGTTAACCTTGATTCTTTTTACAAATTCCGCATTAAAGAAGAAGTGATTTTTGATAAAGAAAGCTCAAGATTATTTTGGAGAATATTGGGCATAGCGCCTGTAAAAAATATTATCACTTCTCAGGGTGTTAACCTTGGAGAAACAGAATTGTTTTGGGTTTATTATCCTGATATGCGCCCAATATTTGCAAGATACGAAGTGTACAATGGCAAAAATTTTGGAGCAAGAATGAGTTGGGAAGAATTGTTTGAAAGCCGTATGTTTTATGGCAGGATAATTAAAAGCACATTGGATAATCCTTACGATAAATACTTGTCAGAATTTGGTGGATTAAAGGACAGCAAAATATTACAATTGCTGGAAGGCGAAACCATCCGTGACAGGATATTTAATTACGAGCAAAATCTTTGGAGTTATTAAAACATAAAAAAATTATAAGTAAGGAAGCAGAAATGCTTCCTTTTTTTATGCAATTATCTTAACTTTTTATTAGCCTATGGCACGCTCTGCATTTTGATGCTTTACTACCTTCAACGTATCTTTACACTGGTTTTTCATAGGATATTGGATTTTAAACGGGGCTGGATTTTTATCCTGGCCCTTTTTTTTGACTAAGATCAGGATGTCAGGATTTATATGATTTGTCGGGGGGGAAAATAATTTATAATGATTTTCGCTTTTGAACTTCCCACTGCTTTTATTAATTCTTCTTCGGTTAGTTCTTTTATTTTTTTTACTGATTTAAATTGTTTTAATAAAGAATCGGCTGTGTTTTTTCCGATGCCTTTTATTTGTTCAAGTTCATTTACAAAAGTGCCACGGCTGCGCTGGTTGCGGTGAAAATTTATGCCAAAGCGATGCACTTCATCACGAATGCGTCTTATTAATTTTAAGCTCCCACTGTCCCATGGCAACTTTATAGATTGCTGATCTCCCGGAAAAAAAAGTTCTTCTTCGTTTTTTGCCAGACCTACAATGGTTACTTTCCCGTTGAGGTTTAGTTCATTTATACTTTCCACAGCAGCGTTTAATTGTCCCTTACCACCATCAATAATTATTAATTGAGGAAGCGGAGTGTTTTCCAATACAAGCCTTTTGTAGCGCCGGTAAACCACTTCTTTCATAGTGGCAAAATCATTTATGCCTTCAACGGTTTTTACATTAAATTTTCGGTAGTTGCTTTTATCGGGCAAGCCGTTTTTAAAACAAACCATTGCAGATACAGGATAACTTCCCTGGAAGTTTGAATTATCAAAACATTCAATGTGGAGAGGCAATGCAGGCAAATGCAGATCTATTTGTAATTGTTCAAGCGCTTTCTTTTTTTCGCT
>JBKJLG010000085.1:0-11889 GCA_046596995.1 Chitinophagaceae bacterium | reverse complement strand
CAGCAATGCTGCTAAAAATGCTATTACTGTTTCTCCTAACCCGGTTGTTGGCAATATTGTATCACTGCAACTCAGTTTGCCTAAAGGAAATTACACTTTCGTATTAACCAACAAACTTGGTCAGCAGTTAGCTAACAAAACTGTACAACATGCAGGCGGCATTACTACTGAAACACTGGAGCCTTCTGCTGATTTTGCAGCGGGTGTTTACCAGCTAAAGGTTAAAGGCAATGGCATTAATATTACTGAGCAGGTGATAAAAAAATAAAAACAAAAAGGCTGGTGATAACAAAATCACCAGCCTTTACTTATAAAACCCAAACTAATTTAATATGAAGAAGGGAAATATATATTTATTGATCACTATTATCATCACCATGTGTTTTCCATTATTTACAATAGCACAAGGCGGCGGTCTTCCGGCTGCTCCGGCTGATGTACCCATTGATGGGGGCTTAAGTTTTCTTCTCGCTGCTGGGGTTGGCTATGGTATTAAAAAATACCGGGATGGAAGGAGGAAAGATTAGAATAAAATTTTTAAAGGTTAAGTGACAGTAACCTTTTCTGTTTAGTACGAGTATATGAACTTAGTGGCCGGTGCAATAAGAATAATATCTCGTTATGGTTAATAAAATGTATAAATAATTTTGTAACCGATTTACTTCCCACTATAATTTTTAGGTATCTTCGTTTCATCTGTAATTTTAGAAACGCAGAAACTTAAATAGTAAATAATTTATGGCCAAATCGCAGGAAACATACAGTAAAAAAGAGAACGAAAAAAAGAGATTAAAAAAGAAACAGGATAAAATAGAAAAAAGAGAAGAACGCAAAGCCAATTCAAATAAAGGCAAAAGCCTTGATGATATGATGGCCTATATTGATGAGAACGGAAATTTATCTGCCACGCCACCTGATCCCAAAAAGAAGAGAATAGTTAACAGCGAAGATATGCAGATCAGCATACCAAGGCAGGGTGCAATTGATCCTGCTGATGCTATAAGAAAAGGGACTATCACACATTTTAACGACTCAAAAGGATATGGTTTTATAAAAGATATGCAATCTCAGGAAAGTGTGTTTGTGCATATTAATGCATTGGACGGTCCTGTTAAAGAAAATGACAAAGTTACTTTTGAAATAGAAATGGGTCACAAAGGTCCTAATGCTGTACGGGTAAAAAAAGCCGTTTAATATTTTTTTTATAATGGCTATAACCAATTTTGAATTTAAAGCCAGTGTAACGGATTTAGAAATTTTAGAAAAAAAATTACTTCAACTCTCTCCAGAATTTATTGGGGAAGATAATCAAACCGACACGTATTTTGCTGTAAGTAAAGGGAGATTAAAACTCAGGGAAGGAAATATTGAGAACGCATTGATCTATTACGAAAGACAAGATTCTTCAGCCGCAAAACAATCTGACATTTTACTGTATCAGCACGAGCCTCACCCTTCACTAAAAGATATTCTTATCAAAGTTCATGGGGTTAAGGCCATTGTGAGAAAGCAGCGTAGGATATATTTTATTGATAATGTAAAATTTCATTTTGATAATGTTCCAGAGTTAGGCACATTTATAGAAGTGGAGGCTATTGACAAAGATGGTAACATTGGTACAGATAAATTAAAACAGCAATGCGATACTTACGCTTCTCTATTTAATATAATGCCTGAGGATTTTATAAAATTTTCTTATAGTGATATGATTTTACATCAACAGGAAATGCGGTAAGCAGCAGTTGCTCTGATTAATTTAACACAGGCTCAGCAATAAATAGAGAGAAAAAGCATTTTACTTAACTGAACATTTTGGTTAATAATATTATAACATACTTACAACTTACATTTTCATTATTATAATTAGTTACTTTTGGTATGTAACCCCCAAATAATTTTATGAAAAAAATCCTATCCTTATCATTATTGATAACTTCACTGATATTTTCTCATACAACATTTGCTCAAAAATCTAAAGACAAAAAATTTAAAGAAATTGACAGCGAAAGATTTTTTCGTCTTGGTTTAAAAGGTGGCGTAAATATTAATAAAATAAACGGGCAATCTTATAAATCAGGGTATAATTATAACTATCAGGTTGGGGGCTTTTTTCAATTTAATTTTGGGAGGCTTGGCTTGCAGCCCGAAGTTAATTTTGCGCAATCATCTTCAGAATTTAGTAAAGAAGCCGCCGATGTTTACAATGATCTTTTCAGAGGCGGGAGTCAAAAATCTGCAAAGCTTAATTATATAAAAGTGCCTTTGCTTTTAAATGTAAATGTTGGTTTAAGTAAGCACGTTAAACTACAAATTGGACCTCAATTTAGCGGATTATTAAAGCAAACAGTAGATAGTTTAAAATCTAGCCAGAGCCTTTTTAAAACCTCCGACTTTAGTATGGTCGGTGGCTTGTGGATACAAATACCTGTTGTGCATTTTGGCGCAAGGTATGAGCTCGGCTTATCAAATGTTAATGATCTTGATAATAAGGAAAAGTGGAAGAGCCAGGCATACAACATATTTGTCGGTATTACTTTTTAATTTAAAAATAAAAGATTTTAAGCCCGTTTAATCACGGGCTTTTTTGTTGTATATTGATGTAGTAAATAAATAAAATATATGCAGCCAATAGCTGTTGAAAACCTTTTTTTTATTGATATTGAAACGGTATCGGTAAGTGAAAATTATTCACTGCTAACAGATGACTGGAAAGAATTATGGACAGAAAAAATTGCTAAAGCATTACCTGAAAATATTACTCCTGAGCTGTATTATCCCATGCGTGCAGGGATAATGGCAGAATTTGCCAAAGTAGTTTGCATAAGTATAGGTTATATTAAAACTGAAAATGGAGTGATGCAGTTGCGCACAAAATCTTTTTATTCAGAAAATGAAAAGGAAATTTTAGAAAAATTTATTGATACCGTTTCCCAAATGCAATCCTTAAATAGCAAATGGTGTTTTACTGGTCATAATATAAAAGAGTTTGATATTCCTTTTTTATGCAGAAGAATATTGGTGAACAATATTACTATTCCTGCGTGCTTTAATTTTCAGGCAATGAAGCCGTGGGATGTACCTGTGCTTGATACACTGCATCTCTGGCGTTTTGGTGATTACAAACACTATACATCTTTAAAATTATTAGCGGCAACACTCGGCATACCTTCCCCTAAAGGAGATATAAATGGAAGCCAGGTTGGTGAAGTTTATTGGAAAGAAAAAGACCTTGAGCGTATTGCAATTTATTGTCAAAAAGATGTTGCCACCGTTGCAAACATAATTCTGCGGTTTAAAAATTTACCCTTGCTTAGCAAAGAGCAAATAATTTATGTAACGTAATTATCCTGAAACAACATTTTTAGTTTTTGCCCGGGGCTGATAATGTTTGGTGTGCTTCATTTCTAAACACTACTGTTCCGTCAAATACATCTACCAATACCGGTTCTGATTTATCAATTGTTCCTCCCAACAATTTTTTACTCAATTGACTGATAATTTCTTTTTGTATCAATCGCTTTAAAGGTCTTGCGCCAAATTGTGGATCAAAGCCATTTTCAGAAAGATAATCCAAAGCATATTCGCTGAAGTCTAATATAACACCATTTTGTAATAATAATTTTTTAAGATCATTCAGTTGTATACTTATAATATTTCTTATTTCTTTTTTCATTAATGGCTGAAACATTATCACTTCATCTATCCTGTTTAAAAATTCAGGACGAATGGTTTGCCTGAGCAGATCTATCACCTCTCTCTTTGTTTGATCTACGACGTTTTCTTTATTTTTTTCTGTAACATTCTCAAAATTTGCCTGTATAATATGACTGCCGATGTTGCTCGTCATAATAATAATGGTGTTTTTAAAATTCACCGTCCTTCCTTTATTATCAGTGAGTCTTCCATCATCTAACACCTGTAATAAAATATTAAACACATCCGGATGCGCCTTTTCAATTTCATCAAGCAAAACAACACTGTAAGGTTTTCTTCTCACAGCTTCAGTCAATTGTCCGCCTTCATCATAGCCAATATAACCAGGAGGAGCTCCTATCAGGCGGCTTACAGTATGCTTCTCCTGGTATTCACTCATGTCAATGCGGGTCATCATTCCATCGTCATCAAATAAATAATCAGCAAGTGCTTTTGCCAATTCAGTTTTACCTACTCCTGTCGTACCTAAAAAAATAAATGAGCCAATGGGCTTTTTAGGGTCTTGTAATCCTGCCCTGCTGCGCCGTATTGCATCAGAAACTGCTTCTATTGCTTCATCCTGACCGACAACTCTTTTATGCAATTCATCCTCCAGACTCAACAATTTTTCTCTTTCGCTTTGCAGCATTTTATTTACAGGTATGCCGGTTGCTTTGGCAACACTTTCTGCAATATCTTCTGCATCTACTTCTTCTTTTAATAATCTTTTTTCACTAAGCTCATCTAACTGATTGGTAAGGTCTGCAATAATTGTTTCCTGTTCCTGTAGTTTACCATAACGTATCTCTGCTACTTTTCCATAATCACCTTCACGTTCTGCTTTTTCCGCAGCCGTTTTTAAATTTTCTATTTCAGCTTTTGCATTTTGTACTTTTTCCACCAATTCTTTTTCCTGTTGCCATTTGGCTTTAAATGTATCACGTTCCACAGAAAGGTTGGATATATCAGTATTCAACTGCTTAAGTTTTACTTCATCTTTTTCTCTTTTTATTGCCTCTCTTTCAATTTCCAATTGGCGAATAGCTCTTTCAAGCTTATCTAATTCTTCTGGCATTGAATTCATTTCCAGCCTGAGTTTTGCTGCACTTTCATCTATTAAATCAATTGCTTTGTCGGGTAAAAAGCGATCTGTAATATAACGGTGCGATAATTCAACCGCCGCAATAATTGCTTCATCTTTAATACGCACATGGTGGTGCGTTTCATAGCGGTCTTTTAGTCCGCGTAAAATAGAAATAGCATCTTCAATGTTTGGTTCATCAACTATTATTTTTTGAAAACGGCGTTCCAGTGCTTTATCTTTCTCAAAAAACTTTTGATATTCATTTAAGGTTGTTGCGCCGATTGCTCTTAACTCACCTCGTGCCAGTGCAGGTTTTAAAATATTGGCAGCATCCATAGCACCATCTCCGCCACCGGCACCAACCAAAGTATGTATCTCATCAATAAATAAAATTATTTCGCCATCACTTGTGGATACTTCTTTTATCACACCTTTTAATCTTTCTTCAAACTCTCCTTTATATTTTGCGCCGGCAATTAATTGCCCCATATCCAATGCATAAATAATTTTTGAGCGTAAATTTTCAGGCACGTCCCCATTTATTATTCTATGTGCCAAACCCTCTGCTATTGCGGTTTTACCAACACCCGGTTCGCCTACTAAAATAGGGTTATTCTTAGATCTTCTTGATAAAATATGGAGTGTTCTTCTAATTTCTTCATCTCTGCCAATAACAGGATCAAGCTTGTTGCTGCGTGCAAGTTCATTCAGATTTTTCGCATATTTATTTAATACATTGTATTGCGTATCGGAAGTTTGGGAAGATACAGTTGAACCTTTACGAAGATCTTTGATAGCTGTTATTAACCCTTTTTCACTAAGCCCGGCATCTTTTAAAATTTTTGAAGCATTATCGCTGCCCTGTAAAATAGCGAGCAATAAATGCTCAACACTTACAAATTCATCACTAAAATTCTTTAAAATTGCGGGGGCTTTAAGCATTGCATTATTCAGCTCTCTCCCGATGCTTTGTGCCGGTTCACCAGATGTTATTTTTGGGAGTTTTGCAATACTTTCATCAATTTTATTTTCAACAAAATTTACATTTACGTTATTTTTTTTTAATAGGAAATCAATTGCACTATCATCATCAATCAAAAGCGATTTCAACATGTGTTCTGTTTCAATATTGGGGTTTCCATTATTAAAAGCAAGCTGCTGTGCTTTTTGAAAAGCTTCCTGAGATTTTATAGTAAAATTATTCAAGTTCATTTGCGTGGATTTAAATCTTAAACAACAAATACTTATCCAATAAAGAAGTCAGGCAATTATGTCGGTAAAACTAATATAATCTGCCGCAAATGCAGAATAGATAAGCATTTTATGTAATTTTAACAGCTTAAATAATAGTATAACTTCTCTGATGTTAATTGAAAGAAATACAAGTTTTATAAAAAGAACTGCTTCCCAATTGGGGTTTCAATATTGCGGTATTGCCAGAGCTGAGAAATTAGATGCGGATGCAAAGCGTTTAGAGAATTGGTTAAATAAAGGTATGCATGGTAAAATGCATTACATGGAAAGATATTTTGATCTGAGGATTGATCCCACAAAATTAGTTGCCGGGGCAAAATCTGTAATTACCTTATTGCTCAATTATTTTCCTGATGAGGTACAAAGAAAGGATGCGCCACAGGTTTCAAAATATGCGTATGGAAAAGATTATCACGAGGTAATAAGGGGAAAGCTGAATACTTTTTTACAACTAATAAAAGATAACATAGGTGAAGTAAATGGCAGAGGATTTGCAGATAGTGCTCCGGTGCTGGAAAAAACGTGGGCACAAAAAAGTGGTTTGGGATGGGTTGCTAAAAACGGAAATTTAATCACAAAAAAAAATGGCTCATATTTTTTCATAGCTACTCTCATTGTTGATGTTGAATTGGAATATGATGACCCTTTTGCAAAGGATTATTGTGGCACTTGCACAAAATGCATTGATGCCTGCCCTACAGATGCAATATTGCCCGGGAAAGTAATTGATGGTAGTAAATGCATTAGTTATTTTACCATTGAATTAAAAGACCTGCTAATTCCGGAAAAATTGAAAGGGGAATTTGCAAATAAAATGTTTGGCTGCGATATTTGCCAGGATGTTTGCCCATGGAATAGATTTTCTAAACCTACTTCAGAAACCCGGTTTACTCCATTGCCCGAAATTTTGAATTTTTCTACAAGTGATTGGGAAGAATTGACTGAGGAAAGCTTTAAAATAATTTTTAAAAATTCTCCATTAAAGAGAAGCAAATTTTACGGTATAAAACGGAACTTAAAATTTCTCACAGAATAATTATTCCCATTTAAAAACTTTAATGGCAACGATGAAAACTGCAATGCCCCATAAAAGTAAAATTCCTATTTCTGTTCTTACATCCCACAAATTCTGTCCTTCAAATGCTACACTTCTCATAGCTGTATTTAAATGAGTTAATGGCATTGCTCTTGAAATGGGTTGCAGCCATTTTGGGAAAGCATCTATCGAAAAAAATGTACCGCCTAATAGAAATTGAGGCAGTGTGATAAGGTTTGCAAAGGGTGGAATAGTGCTGTCGCTTTTTGCCAAACCGCTTACAATAAACCCAAAACCCATAAACACTAATAACCCAATAAAACTGAGACACAGCATTTCCAAAAAAGTTTGCATTCCGTTAATTAAAGTAAAGCCAAACATAAATCTGCCGGCTAATATTATTACAATTGCAGTTACCATTTGAAAAATCACCCTGCTAAGTCCTTCTCCAAGTACTATGTAAGTGCGGCTTATAGGGGTTGCAAAAAATCTTTTTAAAACCAGTGTATTTCTTAAGCTAAAAAACATAAATGCAACACCAAACACACCAGAGCTTAATAAAGAAAAGCCTAATTGACCGGGTAAAATAAAATCAATAGTTTTATATTGTCTTACTTCTGCAATGTCTTTTTTATAATTAAAATCAAAGGTGGCGTAAGCAGGGCGGTTTGTGTAAGCTTTATTGCTTACTTCGTTTATCCTGCTTTCTATCAGCGATTTTAATTGTGGCCATTTATCATTGCTGGAAGTTGTGCTTTTTAAGCTTATTATATACGGCGGTAAACTGTCACTGCTTTTTTTAATTGTTAGTATTCCTGCTATTCTTCCTTTACTTAAATCTTTGTTCATATCCGTCTCAGTTGCATACTTCATTATCCTTACACCTTCTGTTTGGGTAATTGATTTATACAGGTTATTGATTGTGTCGCTTGTTTTATCAACTACTATTTTATAGGTTGCTTTTCCGCCACTGTTGCCAATAAAACCAAAAACGAGAATAAAAATAAATGGGAACACAAAACTGAAAATAACTGCCGAGGGGCTTCTAAAAATTGCTTTAAGGCTTGCTTTAGTTATAGAAAGCATGGCCCTTAACTGACTATAATTCTTCATTAATAGTTATTTTGGTAAATATAATTAAAAACAAAAAAAGATTTTGATGTTATAGACAAATGTCGTAAATTCGTTGACAAATGTCATCGGATGCAAAAATCAAAAAAAACCAAGGCAAAAATTTCTGATTATACTCATACACACACAAATTTAAAATTTGAGGAGCAGGTTATGGCATATGCCCCATCACAATTTATGCCCGCTCTTAAAATTTTTGATTATAAAGAGTTTAAAAAAGTTGCTGATAAAATTCCATTTACTCAAAAAGAATGGTCAGATATTTTGCATATTTCTGAAAGAACTTTACAGCGGTATGCAAAAGATAACGGTGTTTTTAGTTTTAGCGTAGTTGATAGAATTTTACAAATAGATAAAGTGGTAAAGCGTGGTGTTGAAGTTTTTGGAAGCAGAGATAAATTTATAAACTGGCTTAAAGATAATCCTTACATGCTGGAAGGAAGATTGTCTCTTCATTCGCTGGCAAGTTTTGAAGGCATTAATAATGTGTTAACCCAATTAGGCAGAATTGAACACGGACTTTTTGCATGATAGTTTATAGAATTTCAAATGCGCTGTACAAGGATGATATTACCGGTAACGGCGCAGCCATAAATGGAGCAAGATGGAATTCAAAAGGTGTTCGCCTGTTATATTCAGGAGAATATATCTCCCTGGTAATTTTAGAAAGTCTGGTGCATTTAAGGGAAAATAATATTCCGGAAAATCAATTTTTGATTACACTCTATTTACCGGACAATGAAGTGCCTGAAATAAATATTTCTAAAATAAAAAACAGCTGGCAGGAGCATATAAGTTATACGCAATGGATTGGAGACGAATTTATATCCGCCAACAAATCATTAGCCCTTAAGGTGCCTTCAGCCGTAGTTCCTCAGGAGAATAATTATTTGGTAAACCCTTTTCACAAAGATTTTAAGAAAGTAAAAATTACATATTCAGAATTATTGAATCTTGATAAAAGACTTTTAGGAAAATGAATACTGCTTATTTTTTAGTTGGAGGAAATATTGGAAACAGAGAAAATAATATTTCATTAGCCATAAATTTAATTAACCAAAACATTGGTAAAATTTTCAGGAAGTCATCAATGTATCAAACCGCACCCTGGGGCAATAAAGAGCAGCCTGATTTTTTAAACCAGGTATTGCAGATAAAAACAAAATTAAATGCCGGGCAATGTATGGAGCAAATATTAATTATTGAAAATAAGATAGGTAGAGTTAGGACAATAAAAAATGCGCCAAGAGCAATTGATATTGATATTTTATTTTATAATAATGAAGTAATTAATTCGCCAAACCTTACAGTTCCCCATCCCCAAATAAAGAAACGAACATTTGTACTAGTACCCATGAACGAACTGTCGCCGAATTTCATTCATCCTGTTTTATATAAGAGTATAAATTATTTATTATCCACATGTACAGATCCACTGGAAGTGAGGCTGCTTAACGACCATTAAGTTTTTATCAACAGAAACTTTTGCCGGCATAAATTTTACTTCTGCATATTTTCTTTACACTTGTTATTTTTGAACATCAGGATGAAATATAGTTTTATAACCATAGAAGGAAATATCGGTGCAGGAAAAACCACACTGGCGCATTTAATTAGCAAGCATTATAATGCAAGATTGATTCTGGAAGAATTTGCAGACAATCCCTTTCTGCCGAAATTTTACGAAAACCAGCAACAGTATGCTTTCCCGCTGGAATTGTTTTTTATGGCAGAGCGTTACAAGCAATTAAAAGATCTGCTGCAAACGAAAGACATGTTTCAGAACCTAACCGTTTCTGATTATCTTTTTACAAAATGCCTGCTGTTCGCAAAAGTTAATTTACCTGAGGAAGAGTTTATGCTCTATCAAAAATTATTTGATATTATCAACCCGCAGCTTATTCAGCCTGATCTGCTTATCTTTCTTCATGCCCCGGTAAGTAAATTGCAGGAAAATATTAAAAAAAGAAACCGCTCTTACGAGCAGAATATTGAATCATCTTATCTTTTTACATTGCAGGAAACCTACACTCAATATATCAGGCAGCATAATATTAAAACGCTTTTCATTGATACTTCTAACGCAGATTTTTTGGGAAATGATGCTCATTTAAAAGCTGTGATTGATGCCTTGGATAAAGAGTATGAGGCCGGACAGCATTATTTGAGTTTACCCTAACTACAGAATATGAATGATAAAAAGTGATCCTTTCGCCTCGTTAAAAATTCCTGAATACCGCAACCTTGTAGGAGGAAGATTCATGTTTATAATGGGCTTAAGGATGATGGGTACTGTTGTTGGCTGGTGGGTGTATAATTTAACAAATGATCCCCTTGCCATTGGTCTTATAGGTTTATCAGAAGTTATTCCTGCTATTACTATGGCTTTGTATGCCGGTCACATAATTGATATTAGTGAAAAAAGAAAACTGCTGTTAACCGGTGTAGTATTATATTTTCTCGCAGTTATTGTTCTTATTTTTTTATCAACGGCTTACACTTCTCAATATCTTAGCAACCACTGGATTGCTGTTTGTATTTATGCCGTAGTGTTTTGTACGGGAATAATCAGGGCTTTTACCGGCCCCACATTCGGTGTTTTGCTGGCGTATATAGTTCCCAAAGCTTCAATGCAAAACGCTATTACCTGGAATCAGGGAACATGGCTCTCTGCTTCAGTTACAGGGCATGCCATCGGAGGATTTTTAATTGCGGGTTTTGGAATTAACGGTACTTTGATCGCCATATCTTTTTTAATTTTTGGGGGATTTATTTTTTTAATAAGATTAAAAAGAAAACCTGCTCTTAATGTCAGGGGCGAAAAAAAGACATGGGAAAGCATGAAAGAAGGATTGCGCTTTGTGTATAAAACAAAAGAATTATTAGGTGCCATTTCGCTGGATCTGTTTGCTGTATTATTTGGTGGTGCTGTAGCAATGGTTCCGGTTTACGCAAGAGATATACTTAAAGTTGGGCCGCAGGGTTTTGGATTTTTAAATGCGGCATCAGATATGGGATCTATTTGTATAATAATCCTGCTTACTTTTTTCCCTTTGCAGCGCAACCAGGGCAGAACATTATTATTTGCTGTGGCCGGTTTTGGAATGTGTATTATAATTTTTGGGCTCTCCAAATTATTCTGGCTTTCATTTGCAGCGTTATTTATTGCCGGCCTGGTAGATGGAATAAGTGTGGTTATCCGTGGTACAATAACGCAATTAAAAACGCCGGATAATATGCGGGGAAGAGTGATGAGCGTAAATTCCATGTTCATTAATTCCAGTAATGAGTTGGGCCAGTTTGAAAGCGGGGTGGCTGCTAAATTAATGGGTGTGGTGCCGTCAGTTATATTTGGGGGTTGTATGACGATTGGGGTAGTAATAGCGACATGGTTTAAAGCGCCAACATTAAGAAAGATGCAGTATTAAATTCCGGTAACCATCCAAAATTTTGCTAACTTGTAATCATAAATATTTTTTATGCTTCGCAGAAATTTTTTAAGAACAACCGCCATTACAACAGGATTATTAACACTTTCTTCTCGTGAATTGTTGGCATTTTTTGCAGATCCTGCTTACAAGGTTACCATGCTTAGTGATACGATTGGTATTTTTACGGAAAGAGGTGGTACCATTGCTTTTATGCTTTCAAAAGATGGAACGGTAGTAGTTGACAGCCAGTTTCCTGATCA
>JBKJLG010000243.1:0-2784 GCA_046596995.1 Chitinophagaceae bacterium | reverse complement strand
AGTAGAACGCAATCGTATAATCGGGGTCAGTACGCTGCTTTATTTACAGTTGCATGGGCTTCGGCACAGGCAATAGGCCCATTTATTGGCGGCTTAATCGCTGAAAATTATGGGTACAATATTTTGTGGTTTGCTATTGGGTCAGTTTGTTTTTTGATTGCTGTTTTTTATCGGTTGCTGCACAAGCGAAATGATATAAATATTGCCGTTTAAAACAAGAGCTCACAAAATATTTATCTTTTTAAAAAATCCTGAAAAGAATGCTGCATATAGGCTTTCGCTGTTTTAATTTGTTCTTCATTTACACCTGCATCTTTACTAATTACTTTTTTAGATATGTTATCTATAATTAAAGTACCAGAGGGAGAAACGTAGCCAAAGCCATCATTAAAATTGTAGAAAGCAAATTGTTTAGATGAATCTAAAAGGGTTTTGCCCCATTTATAATTTATAGTTGAAATATTCATTTGCTGCAAAATTGTAGTGGCAATATCTGTTTGCGATCCAATATTATTATTTATACTGTGTACTTGCCGTAAAGCCCCGCCAGAAAAGATCAATGGAATTTTAAATTTATTCGCTGCATACACCGCATCTTCACCGGGCAGGCGATGCCCATGATCTGCAACCATAACAATAAGTGTATTCTTCCACCAGTGTTGTTGTTTAGCCTGCTTTATAAAATTTCCAATTGATGCATCTGTGTAATACATTGAATTTTTAAATTTCGTCAGCTCATCATTGCCCGTAAATTTTGGTGCAAAGGGTACATCATAAGGTTCGTGGCTACTCAAAGTAAATAGCGTGTAAAAAAAAGGCTGCTGCTCAGTATTTATATCTTTAAAAAATTTATTTAAAAGAACATGATCGTGTACGCCCCATTTGGAATTGTATTCTTTTTTATCGAAATCTGACTTACTTATAATCCTGTCGTAGCCTGCATTTAATACATAAGATTTTATATTGGAAAAACTTATTTCGCCGCCATAATAATAGGCAGAATTATAGCCTAGTTTTTTTAGATCAAGATTAAGATGCGGCAGCTTTTCAGTTTTGGGAGGCGTTAAAATTATTGATGTTGCCGGCTGGCTGGGGTAACCACTTAAAATAGCTACGAGTCCTTTTTCACTTCTTGTGCCGCTTGCATAAATATTTGTAAACAACATTCCTTCTCCGGCGATGGAATCAATATTGGGTGTTATTTCTTTTTGACCGCCAAGGCAGCCAATTAATTTTGAAGTATAGCTTTCGAGTATTAAAAAAATAATATTTGGGCGCTGCGTATTAAGCAGTATTAAAGCAGGATTTGCTAAAGGAGAATACAATGAGTCCACTCTTTTTTTTGCAGCATTTTCTGAAGAATAAACGTATGGGTTATTTGTGTTAGAATTGTTGAGTATTGCTTGCATAATATTCCAGGGAACATTTAAAGCAGCATGATTGGCAAATAATTTTTTTGAAAAATACACGCTGCTGTGGCTTAGTGGCATTTGTGTTAAGCCTCCGCGGATAGGTACAAATAAAACAACTAAACAAAAGAGTGAAAAAAATATTGATAAAAAGCTTCTTTTTTTTTCGCCCTGGTAAAGTATTTTCTTTATAAGTTTTTTGTAGGACCATAGGCTAAAAACAATTGTGGCAACAAAAATAAAAATCAATAAAAAAACCGGTACATCACCAGCCGACGCAGCCATTTCTTTGGGATTATTGAAGTATTGTAGCGGGGTATTGTCTAACCTGTAACCCCACGCACTGTAAATTTCCAAGTCAGTAATGGTTAAAAAACATATTAATACAATCAAGATGATCGTATAATAGTGAACCAATTTCTCATAATTAAATTTTATAAAAAACGCTTGTAATAAAAAGCAGGCGAAAGGAATAATACAAATGTATGCCGTAAATGATGCGTCCATTTTTGCACCATATAAAAACACATTTACAATTTCAGTAGCTGAGAGTTCAGCAGTTTTAGCATGATGATAAATTATAAAAATTGATCTTGTGAGAATAAAAAACAGCATCCAGTAAATAAAATATACCAAAGGCTTTATGTACACATTTCTCATGCATTAAAATTATTGATTCTGGTTCGCTTATTTAGTTTTCATTATTATAAACAAATAAAAAACCCTGCAAAACTTGCAGGGCACTTACTTTTTTAAGGAAGAAATATTATAAATTTTTTACCGTAGTTACTGATGAAACCTTTGTTGTCATTGGCATTTCCTGTCCGCCAGCTGCTAAATTTCCCTGCCCTTCAATTGCCATTTTCTTTTCTTTAATAAGCCCGGTTGTAAGTTCAACAATATTATCAGAAATAATTTTTGAATCCATGGTAACCGTTAATTCAGCTCCCTGTGCTTCTACAACTTTCCTAATGCTCGCTGTTGTGTTAACAGTAATGGTAGCATCGTTACCATTAATTTGTTTTAAGGTATAAGTGTTATTCATTTTTAACCCATCGGTGTTGGAAGAATCTGTCCAGGTATCTCCGGATTTTTTACCAGCTGGCAAAAGCATAAACACACCCGAGATTCCGTTTTCAGCGCTGCCCCCCATTATTGATTGCATTACTTTAGTAATATCTTCTGTAGCATCTTTACTATCTTTTTTTTCTACAGGTTTTCCATTTAGTAAAATTTCCACATCAATGGGCTGTAATTTTTCGCTGATGGATTTTCCCATTTCACTATTCATGTCTTCTTTTTTCTCTGTATCAAAATCAACTGCCGGTGCCATGCCACCGCTCGTTTTTACTTTGATTAAAATGAAAGTAAAAAC
>JBKJLG010000359.1:0-9617 GCA_046596995.1 Chitinophagaceae bacterium | reverse complement strand
TAATGCAACCTATTACAGCAAAGTAAGGGCAGCAATAGAAAAAAATAAAACGCTTAGGCTGGAGATAAAGCCAAAACTTAATAACGAATCAAACAAAAAATAATTTAAAATTTTTTTAATGCAATACACTAAACTATTAGCAGCATTTGGCTTTTTATTATTGCAGTTAAATTTATCAGCCCAAAAAAAACTGATAAGTGGCCCCCGTGCCGATAACATTGAATTGCGTACTGCCATTATCTGGCTGGAAGTAGCGCCTGTAGTAAAAAATGTTGCTGTTTTATTTAGAGAAAAGAAAAGCGGATCATCAAAAACAATTGGCTACAAGGGTGAGTTAGGTAAAGATTTTAATCCCATTAAAATACCACTGAATGGCCTGAAAATAAATACGGAATATGTGTACACCATTATAATAGATGGCGACATAACTAAGGCAGTTTATCCTCTGAAGTTTACAACTAAAGATTTGTGGCAATACCGCAAGCCTGCACCTGATTTTACTTTTTTAGCCGGTAGCTGCGCTTATTTTAATGAGCCCGAATTTGACCGCCCCGGCACGCCCTATGGTGGTGACTCATCTATTTTTGAGACTATGGCCAATACAAGCGCTGCTTTTAATTTATGGCTGGGCGATAACTGGTACACACGTGAGGTTGATTACAGCAGTGCATGGGGTATGCAATACCGGGCCAGCCATGATATGCGTTTTCCTGTTTTGCAAAAATTGTTTTCAAAAATGCCGCAATATGCTATTTGGGATGATCATGATTTTGGACCGAACGACGAAGGCAAAAGCTTTATTTTAAAAGATGAAAGCCGGAAAATTTTTATGAATTACTGGAGTAATCCCAGCTATGGTGAAGATGGAAAAGGCATTTATTCAAAAATAAGTTATAGCGATGTAGATATTTTTTTAACTGATGACAGGTATTTTAGAAGTGAAGATAAAATGCCTGATAGCATCAATGGCAAACCTAACGCAGCAAAAACATATTTTGGTAAACAACAAATGGAATGGCTTAAAAATGCGCTCGTTTACAGCAAGGCTACTTTTAAACTAATAGCTGTTGGCAGCCAGGTTTTAAACCCATTTTCTGAATATGAATGTATGCGTTATTACAGTGCAGAATATTATGAATTATTGAATTTTTTGGAGTCGGAAAAAATTTCTGGTGTAATATTTTTTACCGGCGACCGGCACCACAGCGAAGTGATAAAGCAAACAAGAAAAGACTTATATCCATTGTATGATGTTACCATTTCACCTCTTACTTCTGGCATTAGTAAGGTGAGAGGGGCCGAGCTTAACAATACTGCAAGGGTTACCGGCACTTTGGTGGAAGCCCAAAATTTTGGGAAGATAACAGTGAGTGGCAAAAAAGATAACAGGATTTTAAATGTAGAATTTATCGGATTAAAAGGAGATAAGCTTGGACAATGGAGAGTAACTGAAAATGAGTTAAAAACAAACAGATAAAAGTAATATGAAAATATTTTTTCTTTTTGTTGGCTTGATAGTTTTATCTAATCTTAAGGCACAAACACTAAATGCAGAACAGCGTTTGGTAAAGCAGGTTGTAGTTGATTTTTATAAATGGTATGCAATAAATGATGCAAAGCTTTACAAATTTAAATTATACAAAGGCAAAATTGAAAAAGACACTCCTCCCTATATTGTAGACTGGAAAGTTGCTGAAAAATACTTTACTTACATAAGAAAAAATGTTCCGTGGCTGGGTGAAGCTTTTATTGATAATGAAAGAAAATTTTTAAAGCAATGCCAGCAAAGTTTTAATAAATATCCTGAAGATGAAATGCCCATTGGATTTGATTACGACCGGTTTACAGATACGCAGGAAGATGCAAAATATACACTGAGCGGAACCGTTCTTAATAAAAAAATGCTTTGGCAGATAAACATAAAAAACAACACCACTAAAGCTGAAGTTTTCATATCAGAAAAACAGAAGACAGATGAAATATCGAAAATTGAAGTGGTGAAAGAGAAAGATTTTTGGAAAATTTCAAAATGTATTAGCCGTAATTTATAATTCACTCTATATTGCCTGCAATAGATCGCTTACCTATCTTTACCAGCTATGACATCATCCTATTTTAGCTACAATAAACCCAAAGTTATACAGGCTTTGCGTTATCATTTTATTACCCGTAAAGAAATTAAACTGATAATGATATTGGTGAATATTTTTGCCATTGCTTCCGCATCGCTTTTCTATTTTAAAATAATATCGCCTTTTGCTTTTTTGGTAAGTTCAGTTTTATGGTTTGTTCTTATGATCTCTTTTTGGTTTTTATTACCGAACGGCATTTATAAACGAGCCCAAACTTTTAAAGACAGTTTTAAAGTGAGCCTTCAAGATCAGCATATTTTTTTAGAGAATGAGAGGGGCACAAAATCCTGGCCATGGACGGCTTTCAGTAATTTTATTGAGAGCCCACACTTTTTTCATTTGTATTTTGACAGCAAATCTTTTTTTCTCTTACCCAAAGAAGCTTTTGGAGAAGAAGTACACGAAGCCAGAAAAATATTAAAAGAGAAAATCAAAAGCAGTTAAATCTATCGCAGCTTTTTTTCCATAATATAATGCGGTATGGTTATTTCTTCAAACTCCTTACCGGTAACTTTATAGCCCAGTTTTTCGTAAAATCCAATTGCAGTTTTACGTGCATGCATTATCATTTTTTGGTAGCCGGCATCCCGTGCAACATTTTCTGCATAGTTCATCATAGCGGCGCCAATGCCTTTGCCTTGTAAATTATTTTGAACAGCCATTTGCCTTAGGCGTACACATTTGGTATCTACTTTTGTAAGCAGGCAGCAACCAAGCAGTATATCCTCTTCAAAGGCACTTATCAGTGTGTCTTCTTTTTCCCTGTCAAGTTCTTCGGGCTCAAAAGTTAATCCTAATGGCTTACGCAGAATTTCATTTCTGAGATCAACCATTTGCAGGTATTCTTTTGTTCCGTGATCTATTTGCTTTATTGGCATGGCAGCTATTTATTACAATCGTTTTGTTGATAACGGAAAATAAATATACAATTTTTATTGATTATTAGCCACTGGTTTCAATAACAAAAGCAGCCCTAAAAGCTGCTTTAAATATCTGTAATAAAAAATTACTTCTTTTTTAATCCCGTAAGGTAAAGCTCTAAAGCAGATACCATGCTGGGAGCCTTGGGTTGTGGCGCTGTAATATCAAGGGTTAAGCCTGCGGCAGATGCGGCTTTAAAAGTATTATCGCCAAAAGCCCCTATACGTGTGCCGTTTTGCTTGTACTTCGGAAAATTTTCAACAAAAGTTTTTACGCCGCCGGGTGTAAAAAAACAAATAATGTCATAATTATTTTTTGTTATCAGCTCTTTAACATCGTTACTGATAATTTTGTAAAGTACGGGTGTGGCATATTCGCAATCGTTCGCTTTAAGCCAGTTGGTGATTTCGCTGTCAAAAGATTCTGAGCAGGGATATAAAAAGCTTTCCTGTTCCTTATGTTTATTAATAACATCAAACAAGCTTTTGTTAGTGCCATCTGCGCCATAAAAAACCTTACGCTTTCTGTATAAAATAAATTTTTGCAGATAAAGTGCAACCGCTTCGGTAATGCAAAAATATTTTGTGTGCTGGGATACTGTGATCTTCATTTCATCGCAGGTGCGAAAAAAATGATCAATGGCATTTCTACTTGTAAAAATAACTGCAGAGTATGAAGGTATTTCTATCTTTTGTTTTCTAAATTCTTTGGCTGGTATTCCCTCTACCCTAATGAAAGGATGAAAATCAAGATTTACCTTAAATTTTCTGGCCATCTCAAAATAAGGGGACTTCTCATTTTCAGGCTTTGCCTGAGTGATAAGTATGTTTTGAATTTGTTTTACAGGCTTTACTTCCAGCACAGCAGTATTTTTAACCATTTGTATTATTCATCAGGTACGCAAATGTACAAAAAATACACTAGAACGGCTATTATAGCTTAAATGTCCGGGCTAAAAACTTATGTAATTTTTATCCATGCGTAACCAAACCGGTTACAATTTTATAAAGAATAAGCATTGGCAAAACTTCTGCGCCGGCTATGTAAATTAAAAAGTGGAATCTGTCAGTTTTTAGTTGATTTTTTAAAAGACCATAAGAGCGTAAATGCCTTAAAAGGAAAAGTATAATAACCGTGATTATCGAAATGGTTATTACAATATTTAACCAACCGAATGGGGCAAATGCCAGCAAAATAATAAATGGCATAAGCACTACGCCTGTTATCTTGTTTATTAAAAATATTACAAAGATGTATTGATCCGTTGCCTGGGTTATGCCTGCAATCCAACCAATAAATTTTAATACAAAATACTTTGCAGCATAAATGCATCCTATAAATGCAATTGACAAGCTTATTAAAACATAATTATTGCCTGCGGCAGATGGGTTATAATATTTTAATAAAAGCCAGGCATAAATACCGCCACTTAGCATAAAAAAAATATTAAAAAGCATAGAGGGCAACCTGGCTTGCAGCAACAGGTCAGTTAATTGATTTTGCCTTAGTGAAGTATTAAAAAACACCCGGAAAATATTATTGAAATACCTGCTATAAAAAACTTTAAACAATGCCAGCAAAAAAACCACCGACCCTAGCAGATAAAAAAGAAATTCCTTTCCCGAATATTTTTTTTCTTTAATTATCAACAGATCTGATGTGGTTGAAATATTTATATTGGTATTATTTTTTAAGATTTCGGTAAGCGATTTGTTTTTAACAGATGTAAGATTTGCAGGTTGTAGTGTATCAGTAATTATTACAGCATTGTCCCTGGCCCTCAATATGCTGTCGTTTAAGTTTTGTGATGTTGCCTTAAAAAAAAACAGAAACGCAGTTATAAAGAAGGATAATTTAAGTAGGGATATTCTCATTCAGTTAAAAATAATTTATGTACCCAAAATGTATTTTGGATGCTTCTCTAAGATTAAACTTTACATCATTCCTTTTGCCGATGGCATAGCTTACGTTCAAAATTCCAAATTTAGCTTCGAAGTTTATGCCCAGCCCGGCTGAAATAAAATTGTTTGTAAAATTAGTTGATTGAAATTTAGTTCTTGTAAAGCCGGCATCACTAAATAAAAACAGATAAGAGTTGGTGGCTGTAACGTAGCGATACTCGGCAGTAAACACGGCGTATTGCGTGGCAAAAATGGTTTCTTCATTAAAGCCTCTTAATAATTTATTGCCGCCAATTTGAAAAAGCTCATTTCTAAAAATATTTAGGCTTGAGAATATGCCGGAGTTTAATTCAGTTTTTATAGTTGCCCGTTTTGCGACAGGAAAGTAGTGAGCAGCTTTTACTTTTAACCGTAACTGATAAGTTTTAAGTTTTAAAGAATCGTAAAGAGAATTAAAATTAAATGACGGGTCTTTTAAACTGGCTATCTCGTTGTTTTTTGTAATTTTTTTTAAGCCGGTAGCGGTTGTAATTTTTAATTCATTTCCGCTTCGGGGGTTGTACAAATAATCGGTTGTATTCCACTCGTACTCTACTCCTACGCTGCTTGCGCTTACATCAATATTTGCCGGCAATCGTTTATTTAATTTTATTTGATTGGTATCGTAACCGCCGGAAAGTAAAAACGTGCGTTGGTTTTGTAAAAATATTTTTGCTGATCTTTTTGCAGATAAAATATATTGCAAGCCTATCTGTCCGTTAATCTGTAAAAAATTTGAATCTCTTTTTAAAAGATCAAAAGCCACGTCAATACCAAAAGGCGATTTAAAAATATATGGATGCTGATAGCCCAGGTTCAATCGTGGCGATTGTTTTTGCAACTGCTGCCAGTTAAGTATTATATTTTCGCCTGCACCCAAAGCATTTTTAAGATTCAAATTCACATCTGCCGTTAGCAATGTTTTACCAGTTGAAGAAGGCAGAAAGCCTACTAAAAAATTTACCTGGCTGCTGGGTTTGGTTTTTAAATACAAATTTAAAACAGAGCCTGAGCCAAGCATTTTTAAATCCCACGGCTGCTGCTCCTGCAAATAGGGCAAGTCGGCAATTCGTTTACTTATGTTTTGCAATTTATTTTTATTGTAAAGGCTGCCATTTTTAATTTCTAAATAGCGTTGTAAAAAAAGATTTTTAATTTTTACTTTACCTCTAATTTTTATGCTGTCAACATGGTATAAAGGCCCTTTATCAACTTTTAAAAGAGCTTTAATTTTATCTTCTTCTATGCTTATGCTGTCTAATTTAATTACCGCAAAAGGGTAGCCCTTGGTTTCAAAATAATCCAGCAATTTTTGCTGCTGCAATTGCATCCGGTTAAAATCTATTGTAGTGTTTGAGAAAAATTTTTTATCCCAGCCAGAGGCTGAAAGAATTTTTTTATCAATGCTGTCAGTATTTACATTTATCCATTTGTATTGTGTGCCGGTATATAAAATAATATGCGTTGCATTATCAGTATCATAAACTGAATCTACTGATGCAGCCGGAAATCCTTTACCCATAAGAATTGCAGTAATTTTATAAATATATCCATTGGCTTCATCTTTATTGCTAAAAACTGTTTTTAGTCCTAATTTATTTAGTTGTAAAGCATCGCTTTTTTCTAGGTTACCTTTGGGGGCAGCATGAATGATTAGCTGATATTTATTTTGTGCTAAAGTTATACTACCGTAAAGGCAGCAAAGCAAACAAATAGAATACTTTAGGCTTGCAGTGAGAAAATTTATTAGCACGGTTTTCATTATCAATATTCAAAGCTAAAATCTAAAATCTATAATATACAATTGGCAGGTATTTATTTTCATATTCCATTTTGCAAACAGGCTTGCCATTATTGCAATTTTCATTTCTCTACTTCATTAAAATATAAAGATGAAATGATTGCTGCCATGCTGAATGAGTTAAGGCTTTCAGCTAAATCTTTTTCGCATCAAATTGAAACAATTTATTTTGGCGGCGGCACACCTTCTTTATTATCAACAGAAGAAATAAAAAATTTATTGGATGAAGTAAGGTCAATTTTTATGCATGATGAAAATGCTGAAATAACACTTGAAGCAAATCCGGATGATATTACTGCGGAAAAATTAGTTAGCTGGAAAGTCGCCGGTATCAACCGTTTTAGTGTAGGTATTCAATCTTTTAAAAAAGATGATCTTATATGGATGAACAGGGCACACAACTCAGAGCAGGCTCAGCATTGCATTACACTTATTAAAGATGCCGGGTTTAATAATTTTTCTGCTGATCTTATTTATGGCACACCCACTTTATGTGATGAGGACTGGAAAAGCAATGTAGATAAGATGATTGCGCTTGATGTGCCGCATTTATCATGCTATGCATTAACGGTTGAAAATAAAACTGCTTTGCAAAAAATGATTGCATTAAAAAAAGTGAGCGATGTTGATAGTGAAAAGCAGGCAAGACAATTTTTACAATTGATGGATTGGCTTGCCTCCGCAGGTTATGAGCATTACGAAATTTCTAACTTTGCAAAGCCCGGGTTTAAAAGCAAACACAACAGCAGCTACTGGCAGCGCAGGCCTTATCTGGGTATTGGCCCATCGGCTCATTCATTTAATGGTAAAGATATAAGGCGCTGGAATGTGAATAATAATGCAGCTTACATTTCATCTTTGCAAAAAAATATTATTCCCTTTCAGCAGGAAAAACTTTCGGCCACACAGCAATTGAATGAATATATTATGATCTCTCTGCGAACGCAGCAAGGCATTGATTTGAATTTTGTAACTGAAAATTTTGGCAAAGAAAAAACGGAGAAGTTACAATGGGAAAGCAAAAAATATATTGATAATAAAAAGCTTCAGGCAATCAATGATAATCTTTTCTTAACCAGGGAGGGGGAACTTTTTGCTGATGGAATTGCTGCGGACTTTTTTTTTGATGATTAGGGTTTTACCCGTTTCAGAGATGTGCCATGTTACGTTATACCAATGTTTGTTCTATTGTTTTAAACCCATCTCCCGCCGTTACATTTTTCCACAATATAGAATAGATGGCATCTGCAATAGGCATATCTGCCATTATGTTTTTATTTATTATGTGCATACACTTGCTGGCATTGTAACCTTCAGCCACCATGCTCATTTCCAGTTGAGCCGATTTTACTGAATAACCTTTACCGATCATATTGCCAAAAGTGCGGTTGCGGCTGTAGAGCGAATAACAGGTTACCAGTAAATCTCCCAAATAAACAGAGGCTGCATAATTGATCTGGTCGCCGGTTGCCGGTTGCCGGTTGCCGGATTGATGATGCTCAATTGTTCCCACTTCTACATTTTGTATACCTGCTTTGCGTAAAAATCCGGCCATTTCATCTGCGCTGTTGGCAATTAATACACTTAAAAAATTGTCGCCATAATCTAAGCCATGTGCAATGCCGGCACCCAATGCATAAATATTTTTTAAAATGGCTGCAAACTGCACCCCGTATATATCATGGTTTACAATTGTATTGAGATAATCTGTTTTAAAATATTCAGAAATGGTTTTTGTTACACCTTCATCAATACCGGAAAAAGTTAAGTACGATAATTTTTCAGATGCAACTTCTTCTGCATGGCAGGGCCCTAAAACAGTAAAATAATTATCAAGATAAAAATTGAATTGATGTTTTAAATAATCATTCAACAATAAATTTTGTTCAGGCAAAATACCTTTTATGGCAGACATAACTTTTTTGCCTTCAAAAATATTTTTATCAAGAGCTCCCAAAGTATTTTCTACGTAAGCAGATGGTACAGCAATGATGATGCAATCAGAATTTTTAATAACATCTTCAACATTAGAAGTTGGTTTTAGTAAGGAAGTATCAAAATAAACGCTGCTTAAATATTGCGAATTGTGGTGGCGGGTTTGCAAATGTTTTATGGATGCTTCATTTCGCATCCACCAATTAATAATGTTTTTATTGTCAGTTAAAATTTTAGCCAAAGCCGTTCCCCAGCTGCCATTGCCAATAATTCCAAACGTCATAAATTAATAATTGAGAATTGAGAATTGAGAGTGAAAAAATAATACAATAAATTAATTATCAACTTTCAATTGTCAACTGTTTTTATTCCTAATTTTTCAACTGCAATTTGTGCAGCCACCTGGCTGGCATCTTTTTTATTATAAGCCTTTGCTTCTGCAATAAGCTCACCATCAACCATTGCGCCTATTGTAAATAATCTTCTGCCATTTTCAACCCTTTCATCCAATGTTTCAAATTCTAAAATTTTACCATTCTTGTTCGCCCAGCCATATAATTTATTTTTTTGGTTGATGTCAAGGATCTCAAGATCATCCATAAACATATGTGGATTGATGATGTGCTTTGTAACCCATTTCTGGGTTTTTTTATATCCCTTATCCAGGTAAACGGCGCCTACAACAGCTTCCAATGTGTTACCAAATATCTGCGATACTTTTAGTGATGAATCAAATTTATTATAAAAGGTGATTTTTTTTAATCCCATTTTTAAAGCAATGTCATTCAATTGATTTCTGTTCACCATCTTGCTTCTCATCTCGGTTAAAAATCCTTCATCTTTATAAGGGTAGCGCATAAAAAGATAATGGCCTACAAGAGAACTGAG
>JBKJLG010000182.1:0-13063 GCA_046596995.1 Chitinophagaceae bacterium | reverse complement strand
TAAAAAATGAAGGTGATAAGTGGATAGAAGATTGCTGGATATGGCTATACAAAGGCGCATGGGAAGAATGGGACATAAGTGAAATTGAAATGGCTGTGCCCATGAGTCCGGATCAGGTTAGGAAAAAACGTTATGGTATTTTTATTCATCAGTCACAAAAAGACAGTGTTCCTTTTCAGGGAAGTGATAATAGAGAATTTTGGCAACGTGCAGAAGAACGAAACGCAAATACAGCAAAACTTTACGGACAATTAGGACTTACCCAATACGCTGCAATGGAGGCGTTTGTAAAGTTAAATATTGAAAAAAAATAATTTCGAAAAATTATTACGCACTTTAGAGCAAAACCATAACGCACATATCCGGGTCGGTTTTTACAACATTTCCACTCCACAAATAAAGGCTTTCAACTTTTACAAAAGAGAAATAATATTTTAAAGAGGGTTGATACATTCCTGCCCCTGATTAGAAATGTTTGGAAAAGATTAAGCATTTACTATTTGCAAAGCAATGGCTATGCGCTTGCGGATTGCGACGAGCCGGCAGCACCAATAAGCTTATCCACCTTTAATATTAAATCATGTATGTCAAAGGGCTTAGCAATAAATGCATCAGCCTGTGCTTCAGTAAACAAATTGTCTTTTATATTATTTGCAGAAAATAAAATTACAGGTATATGGCTTGTTTCTTCATTTTGCTTAAGGGTTTTGCAAATATCCCTTCCGTCAATGCCACCTAAATGTATATCAAGAAAAATAAGGTTAGGATCAAAATCTTCGGCTCTTTTATATGTTTCCTCTCCCTTAGTTGTTACATCTACCTCGTAACCTCTTGAGCTTAATAAAAGCTGCATAACTTGTAGTACATCTGCATTGTCATCAACAATCAGTATTCTATTCATCGTAGGGGTTTTTAAGGTAACGAAATAATACTTTTGAAATTGTTCAATATTATTTTTTAAACACTTGGTTCTATATCCAATTCTACATAGAAAATTGTGTATTCATTTTCTTGGGTTTCAAACCATATTTGCCCATCCAATTTTTCTACTATACCCTTACACATAGCAAGTCCCAATCCTGTGCCAGATGATTTGGTTGTAAAATTTGGAATAAATATTTTTTTCTTCATCTCTTCGGGTATGCCGTTTCCATTGTCTTTTATAGATACAATTACCTTACCATCTGTTTCTTTTGTGCTTATTTTTATTTCTGCCTTTCTGGTTTCGGGCACTGATTGCACCGCATTTTGCAGTAAGTTGGTAAACAAGCGGTTGATTTGTGTTTTATCTGCCTTTATTATAATTGTTTCTTTGTGCGGCGTAAAATCTATGCTAAGCTTATCGTTGGTTGAATACAAAGATGAAATGTGAGTGATGGATTCATTAAGATCAAACACCTGGTTTTGTGTTCGCCCTATATTTGCAAACTGTGCAAAATCTCCCGCAATTTGCGATAGATGATCTATTTGTTCAACCAATACTTTTGCCACATACAGCGATATATTTTTTACATTCGGAGAGTTTGTATCAATAGCCATTTGCAGGTATTGCAGGTTAAGTTTCATTGGTGTTAAAGGATTTTTAATTTCGTGCGCCACCTGCCTTGCCATTTCCCGCCAGGCTCCTTCTCTTTCGCTGCGGGCAAGCATTACAGCACTTGTATCAAGTTTCTTCACCATTTTATTATATTCATTTACCAACGCACCAATTTCATCATTGCGGCTCCAGGTTATTTCCTCGTTCATCCTGCCAAGGTTTACCTCTTTCATTTTATTACTAATAAGAAAAAAAGAACGCGTTATCCTGTTGGTGATGAACAAAGCAATTATGCCGGCAATTAAAAATATAAAAGCATTAAGGTTGATGATGGTAACCAAAAAATTAGATATTTCTTCCTGTAGTTTATTTTGCGATTCGAAATATGGAATATTCAGATATGCATATTCTTTTCCTTTCTCATCTCTTACGGGCACATAATTGCTTAGGTAATCTAGCTGGCCAATATTTTGCTGCTGAAAAAACTGCACATCTTTTAATTTATTTAAGTGATAAAAAGCAACAGGATCCATTTTAGTGCTTACTAAACCATAATTATAAGGTTGAGGTAAAGATGAAATTTTAAGATCGCCTTCTACATCATATAGGTTAATATCAGTACCCTGCGATTCTGCAATTTTGCTTATCATTTGCTCAAGCTGGTCGGATGGAGCAAGATCATAAATGCGTGCTGAATCATTATAAACGGAAAATGTATCAAGAGAATTTCTTATTTGGGTTTCCATTATATGTATGGTACGGCTTAATTTTTCCCGGTTATTATTATGGTACCGGCTTACAAAGAATAAAATTGTGGTTATACCAATTACCAAAAAAGAAAAAATGCTAACTAAAATGATAGTACCGTGCACCTGACTTCTTATACTTGGCCATAAAGGCTTTATACCTTTAAAAGAAATTAGGCCGCTTACTATAAAATTTAAAATATTTACCAGTGCTGTTATCAACAAAAAAGAACAAAATAAATATGCAAATAGCGTAATGCATTCCATAAAAAAACTGTCCTGCTTAACGATAACAATAATTTTATCTGCGGAATGCCTATACCACATTTCATCATATCCTTTATTTTCTTTTATTAAATAACCATTGTCAAAAACCAACTGCTCCTCTATTTCTGTAGGAAAAGGGTAATCGTTGTAGGTGGTATTTAAATGTTTGTTGTTGTAAATGGCAAAGGCGTATACAGGAGAACTTTCAATAGCATTTACACTCCCTTTTGAAAATAACTCAACATACAATGCATCAGTTTTATATTTTTTAGGGGTAGATAAAATATAAATGTAGCCCTGTAGATTTTTTGCTGAGTCTGTAATTATTTTTTTACTAATGTAATTAAAGCGGTCGTAGGCTATATCATAATAAAACAGTCCGGGAAAAGGAGTAGGCCGAGCTTGCGTTTCCAGCACAGCATTCAAAGAATTCCAGGTGGTAGAATCAATATTGAATAATCGTATTTTCTCCGCAGTAAAAGTATAGATTTTTGTATCATATTTATTAAGGTAGCCTGAAAAGTTTTCGTTTATGAGACTGTCTTTTAAAAAAAGGTTGTCGTCTTTGCTCTTGAATCTTTCGAAGATCCTGGAAAGAAAATCTGTATTAAACTCTTTCAAAATAATATTCATCATCAGCTCACCGGCAGGATCAGTTTTGTTGGCAAGATTTTCCGCAAAATGTTTTCTTTCTTCCAGCTCTTTTATTTTGTTTTGAAAAACTATAACAATCGTAATGGAAACTGAAAAAAAGAAAACCCAAAAAATGAATTGTGACGAAATTATCCGCGAAGCCAGTAAATGCAGGTATTGGTAATTCATAAAAAACATGAATAACAGACACCAAAGCATTAAATAAAGATCAAAAGAAAGATAGGGTGAATTTAACCTGAAGCTAAGCAACAAAAGGGTTTCCAGCGCAATTGCAAAGTATAAAATATATTGCCTGCCCTGAAGAAGCAATGCAATAAAGGGCACTAGGATTTGTATAAGAAAAAAATAGCCAATGGCTACGCAACACAAAACCACAAAACCAATTACACTGTACCAGTTAAGCGAAAAGAAATTTACAACATCAAAAGAAATTTGAGAATCAGCAACAAGGCTGCGGATAACGTGGCCGCAAACAATGGTAATACTAATAATGCAAAATGCAATTACTGCAATTATAAAATATTTTTGAAAATCGCTCCTCTCCTTAAACTGTATTTTCTTTTCCTTTAAATGATACCGCAAAAACAATACAAGCCAGACAAATAACAGGCAGTTTATCAAAAGATCTCCCAGTGAACGAAGAATAAAATTTGACCCATATATAACAGGATCAAACAATTCAAGTTGCCTGAAGTTGGCTGGAATTGGCAATAAATAACTTAAGAAACGTAGTGATGTAACAATTAAAATAAGTAAAATAAACCCTTTCCATAAACCTTTTTGCTTTGCATAAAATGTTGCCCATACATGTACAAAAAACAAAACCAGCAACGCTGCAATAATACGCAGCCACAAAGCTGTAGGGTTATTTTTCGCAATATTGTTGGCTCCTGTTGCGTGTACAAAAAACAAAGGTCTTCCCTTAATGTCTTTTACAACTAATTTACCAGACTGTGTATTAACTAAGTATTCGTTTTCAATGTTCTTAACCGCACTAAATGCATTAACTAAATATTTATTTTGTACATAATAATCCCACTTAACGGGTATTAAAGCAAGCAATGAGTATTTTGCACTGTCAGCTAATTCAACGTTTATTTTATGAATTACATACCAGCCATTTGCCAGCAGCGCAAAGTATGTTGTATCTTCCCATAAAGCTGAAATTTCATCCGGGTAAACTATTTGAGTGTTCCAAAAAATGGGAACTTCATTTCCTGCTGTATCTGGCTTAGTAATAAAGAAAAAATATTTTTTTTGAATAAGTGTCCGTAGCGTTTGCTCATTATACTTGCCAAAAACTATTTTATTCAGCAAGGCTGTATCCTTCTTAACTGAAGCAAAATCTTTTTGTTTTGCCTGAACATCCTTTTCAATAATTTTTAAAACGCCGCTATCAGATGAAGCGTCAGGCCAATAGGTATCTATTACAAATGAAATTGTAATTAGCAATGCAGCGGCAATCAACAGGTAACTGTTTCTCTTAAAAAATGTTGCGCTATTCTTTTTAAAACTCAATCGGTTTTATTTTGTAATTTAATTTGGTTCCACATGGCATCCATTTCAACCAGTGTCATATCTGCCAGGTTTTGCCCATTTTCTGCGGCAATCTTCTCCATGGCGGTAAAGCGTTTTATAAATTTTTTATTGGTAAGCTCGAGGGCATTCTCAGCATCTACCTGCAAAAACCTTGCATAATTTATCAGCGAAAAAAATAAGTCGCCAGTTTCTTCCTCTATATCTTTTTTATTGCCTGATTCAATTGCTTGTAATAATTCCTGTTCTTCTTCAATGATCTTATCCCAAACTTCTTCTTTTGTATTCCATTCAAAGCCCACCTGTTTTGCTTTTTCCTGCAAGCGCATAGCTTTAACCATTGATGGTAAACCCTTTGGTACGCCACCTAAAATTGAAGTTCTTTTTCCTTCTTTTAATTTTATTTGCTCCCAGTTGCGTTTTACTTCTTCAGCATCTTTTACATCAATTACCTTTCCTGCATTTTCTACGCTACCATAAATATGCGGATGCCTTACAATTAATTTTTTACAAACTGAACTGATAACTTCATCAAGCGTAAATTTATTTTGCTCTGTTGCAATTTTAGCATAAAAAACTATGTGCAATAAAACATCCCCGAGTTCCTCTTTAATTCCCTGCCAGTCTTCACCCGTAATGGCATCCGTAAGCTCATAAGTTTCTTCAATAGTTTGCTGGCGCAATGTGTGTATGGTTTGCTTTTTATCCCAGGGGCATTTTTCCCTCAGCTCGGTCATAATATTTACAAGCTTTTGCAGATCAGCATTAATTAAAATTGACATATAATTTATTATGTACTAAAAATAGATAAGAACATCATGGCTATAAAATGCAACAAATTAATAGTCACGATTCTGTAAAGGCTTTTTATATAAAATCTGGTTAAAAATAATAAAGAAAATCTGCATACCGGATTATTGATATATTTTACGGTTCATAAAAGTTAATATTAATTCAGTATCACATCAACGCTAAAATGTTACGCCAATCTTTTAATTTCTGTGCCTGCATAATTTTAATTTTTGCTGTTGTTACTCAGGCGCAAGCTCAATATTTTTATAAAGATATATGGAGTACTCAGCAGATGATTAAAGAATTTGCCACCTTAAAAAACGAAAATATTAAGAGCATATTAATAAAAAGCTTTGAAGATGACGGGCAACCCAGCGAAGGTTTTTTTTGTGAAAGAAAGATGGATAAAAATTTTAGCAGGTCAGAAATGGTTTCACGCTCTTATATTACAGCACCTTCTTTTTTAACCAGTTATTATAATGATAAAGGTTGGGTTATCAGAACTATCGACAGCACAACTGAAACTGTTAACCGGTCAGAATATGAATATGATGCAAAAGGAAGAATTACCCTCATTTCAAATTTTACCAGGGCAGGTGATGAGAAAGCAGGAATAAATGAAACCCGGCAATATTTTTATGATGCCGCCGGCCGTGCACAAAAAATGCTGCGCAAAAAAAACAATACAGAAGTTGCCACCGTTAATTTTACGCTTGATGAAAAAGGAAATGTTATTGATGAGCAGGAAATAATTAAGGGGAGGAATGGGAAAAAATATTTTTATTATTATGATGTAAAAAACCGCCTTACAGATGTTGTGCATTATAATAGACTTGCCAAACGCATGCTGCCCGATTATATGTATGAATACAACCAGCTAAACCAGGTAACACAAATGATAACAGCCGAAGACGGTGTAAACAATTATTTTATTTGGAAATACACATACAATGATCAGCGGGTAAAAGAAACTGAAAAATGTTTCTCAAAAGAAAGAAGATTGCTGGGTACCATTCAATATCAATACAAATAACTATATAACCTGAAAAACATTCAGGAAGAATATTAAAGATGCAACCAGCACTGTAAGCATCATGGCTATTCTTAATAAAAGATTTTTTTGCCTGAAGCTTTTTGCAGCTAGGATAATTGCAGTTATGCAAAATGCTATACTGATATAATGTAATATGCTTACATCGTTAATTTGTCCCGGAAAATAACTGGTAAATAAAGCGTCTTTTCTAGCAATGCTGTCATCTTGCGGGCTATATACCTTTAACCAAATTGCAAAAATATAAACAGCAGGCAATAGAAAAATCAAGGCCAAAACTGCTGTAATTTTCTTTGGCACATTATGGGTAGCTGTCATATAAGTTGAGTTTAATGATAAATGTAACTAAGTTTGTTAAGTAATAATTTATAAGATAAAAATATTATCTGCTTATGAATACAAAGCCAGTGATTTTAATTGTAGAAGACAATTTTGACCTTGCAGAAGCCGCAAGGAAATTTTTACAAATTAAAAGATACAGTGTTTTAATATCTGATGGTAGAAATCTATCTCAAATTTTAATTGATCAACGTCCTGATGTGATAATAATGGATATATCCCTGGGAGGATTGGATGGCAGAGAGCTTTGTAAAAACGTAAAGAAAGATGACAACACTAAGGCTATACCTGTAATAATGCTTTCAGCGCATGAAAGATTATCTAAGGCTTATGAAGACCATTGTGCTGATGCTTATGTAATGAAGCCTTTTGCACTTGACGAATTATTAGAAACAATTGAATCGCTGCTGCCGCCGCAATAATTAACCCACGTTTAAAAAATTTGTATGAGCTACATTTGCTTTTTGACTAAGCTGCATACATTTCTCTTTAATTTTTGCAAGGTCAATTCGGGATTGGAGGTTTAAGTAGCGTGATGATTCCATGTGTTTAACCTGCGTTTTAAGCAACAATAAATTAAACTTAATGCAGATAATGCTGAGCGGATGTAAAAGGTTTTTAAGCATACATTGGATATTTGGATTTCCGAAAAATTAGCTTCAACCATATAGATAACGCCGGATAAATAAACTTATTGTAAAAAAAATTACAACGCAATACAAAATCTATAACGTTTGCAGATGTATTATCAAAAAACATTACACTTTCATTCGCTGTATTCGTACTGCATTTAAAATAGCAAGCAAGGCAACGCCAACATCAGCAATCACGGCTTCCCACAAAGTTGCTACACCGCCAGCGCCTAAACCGAGTACAATAAGTTTTACACCCATTGCCAAAGTAATGTTTTGCCAAACTATGCTTCGGGTAATTTTTCCTATTTTAATAGCCGACACAATTTTTGATGGCTGATCGTTTTGAATAACTATATCAGCAGTTTCTATTGTTGCGTCGCTGCCTAATCCACCCATGGCAATGCCTGCATCTGACAAAGCCACTACCGGCGCATCGTTTACGCCGTCACCAATAAATGCAATACGTTTTCCATCATTCTTTAATGCCTGTACTTTTTCTACTTTGCCTTCGGGCAATAAATCGCCAAAGGCTTTATCAATCCCAATTGCTTTTGCAACTTCATCAACCACACTTTGCTTATCGCCTGAAAGCATTACAGTTTGAATATTTAACGCATGCATATCTTTTACTGCCTGCACAGCATCTGCCTTTATTTCATCTGCAATGGTAATATGCCCTGCATATTGATTGTTTACTGCAATCACTACAATTGTATAAGCGATGTCATCAATTTCCGGCGGATAAGCAATGTTGAATTTCTTCATCAACTTTGTATTACCTGCAAGCACTTCTTTACCATCAATCATACCCTTTAAGCCATGACCCGATATTTCTTCCACGCCTTCTATCTTCACACCTTCAAAAGATTTTTTTCCGGCATACTCTGCTACAGCCAAACCAATAGGATGTGTTGAATGACTCTCGATAGCGGCAGTCAATTTTATTAATTCCTTTTCATCTATACCGGCTGTTTTAATTTCCTGCACTTTAAACACACCTTCGGTCAACGTGCCCGTTTTATCCATAACGATGGTGTTGATTTTAGTCATCACATCTAAAAAATTTGAACCCTTAAAAAGTATCCCGTTACGAGATGCTAAACCGATGCCGCCAAAATATCCTAACGGTATAGAAACAACTAATGCACACGGACAACTGATAACAAGAAAAACAAGTGCTCTGTAAAACCAAACATTAAATTCATAATCATCAACAACAAAATAAGGCACTATCACCAGTAAGGTTGCCAGCGCAAAAACTATTGGCGTGTACACTTTGGCAAACCGTGATATAAACAATTGTGTTTGAGATTTTCGTGCTGTAGCATCCTGCACCATTTCTAATATTCGGCTTAGCTTACTGTCTTTAAAAAGCGAGGTTACTTTTATTTCGGCAACGGTGTTTAAGTTAATCATGCCTGCATATACTTTTTCACCTTTGCCTTTTGTATCGGGCTTGCTTTCGCCGGTAAGCGCTGCGGTATTAAACGCTGCTTTTTCTGAAACCATTTCCCCATCAAGAGCTACTTTTTCACCGGGCTTTACCTGGATAGTTTCATCCAGTTGAACTTGTTTTGGATTGACAACTTCTGTTGTACCGTTTCGCAAAACCGTTACTTCATCGGGGCGAATATCCAGCAGGGCTTTAATACTTCTTTTAGCATTATTAACAGCGGTATCCTGAAACCATTCGCCAATGCTGTAAAAAACCATCACCGCTACACCTTCGGTATAAGCGCCAATAAAAAAAGCGCCAATGGTGGCAAAGCTCATTAAGAAGAACTCGTTAAAAAAATCGAACCGCTTTGCTTTGCGAAACGCCATGTTTAAAACATTGCGACCTGCAAGCAGGTAGGCAACAAGATTAATAATTAAGAGAGGAATATCAGGCAGGATTATTTTAAAACCATATTCCATTATTAATAATATGGCAAGAATAAGCAATGCCAAAAGTAGGTCCCAATGCTGCTTCCAGCCGGGGGATTCTATGCCATGGTTATGACTGTCATCATCGCTATGCGAATGTGCTTTAACAGCAATATTTTCATTTGAAACTTTATTAGTCTTTTTTTTATCATCAATATCACAACATTCTTTTGACATACTTATTTTATAAAAAATGATAGAATACCTGTTGCCACTAAAGTAACTCCGGTTATAATGCCTGCATTATGCTCCAGCGTATGCCAGTTAAGTTTTAAAATGCCTTTGTAGGCAAACCTTACCAGCAACAACATTCCGGCAGTGGTGATAATTAAATACATAGCTGCAATAAACCATATAAGCCAGGTTTGATAAGTGCCGGCTAATAAAAAATATGCTTCAATTTCCATACAGGGAGAGAAGAACATAGCAATAACCAAAGCAGAAATAATGGCTGACTTTGATCTTTTCTTCTTCAAATCTTCATCGATATGAAAATGCTTATGCCGGTGGTGTCGGTAAATAAAAATTAAACCAATAGCGATAAGCGTTAACGGCGCAATAATATTTGTGAAATTTAAAACACCAGCATCAAGCTTTGCACCTACAAAACCCAGTATTATACCGATAAGAATGGTGCTAACACCATGTGCCAAAGCACATACCAGCGTTACTTTCGTCACTTCCTGCAATGTCCAGTTTTCCTTTCGGCCAATGGCAATTACCGGCAGCCAGTGATTGGGAATTACCGCATGAAGTAAACTGATGATTAATGCCCCTGTAATTATGCTGTACATTTATTTTTATAATTTTATTTTTATTCCTCCATTAAAAACAAACCCTTCGGTATGTGTCCAAATTTCATCAAAGGTGGGATTAATGTGAGAACCATTTACAACATTTTTATAGCGACTTTGCCGGGTATCACCAAAATTTTCGAAGTTGATATACAACGAAAAGCTTTTGAATATTTTCTCTGCCATAAAACCAAACTCAGAAAAGGCTGGGGTTTGAGCACCATTACTTAAAAATTGTCTTCCAGTAAAATAGCCTTCTAAGCCTAACTTTATCACTCCTTCTTTCTCATAGATTAATGCACTGTTTAATTTACTTTTTGGCACTAACGGAAGAAATTGGTTGCCGGTCAAATACTTTGCTTTGCTATCTGTAAATGTGTAACCTAAAAACAGCTTGAAGTTGTCTTTATAAATAAACTTTGCATTTGTTTCAAAGCCTTTACTATTAACCGTATTTGCAGCATTTACAAAGCTGTGAATGCCAAAGGCATTCGTTTCTAAAACCAATGGCTTATTAATCGTGGTATAAAAAAACATGTGGTTTAACGAGAACGTAAGGTTATCGCTAATCTTGGTTCTAAAGTTTACATCTGCGGTGCCCCCATAACTCTTTTCTGATTGCACATTGTTTAGCTGTGCTACATTCTGGTATTGTATTGTTTCTGTTTCTTCGGTAAAAAGCGTAGGTGTTTTATATCCCTTGCCTGCACCAATTCTTGAAGACCATTGAGGGCCAAATTTTACTAAAAGTGACACTCTTGGCAAAACAAATACTTCAGTATTTGAATAGATAGCATTTGTGTAATCAGCTCTGTCTATACGTATGCCACTTTCTAATTTTACATTGCTTGTGGCATCCCACGTATGTTGACCATATACACCTCCTGTTTTTGTTGTGTTGCTTCGATTACTGCTGCTATTATTCTTTTCCCTAAACCTGTTGTAAATAAAATTTCCACCCAAAACCAAAGCATGTTTTTTTGTATTGGTTACATAGGAAACATCAGTAAAAGCATTATAGTCTAATCCTGCAAAAGTGTATGACGGCAGATTGATAGTTCTGTCGAAGAAGCTAAAACTTTGTTTTGCCACAAATCTTTTTTTATCTCCAATCTTCTTATCAAATTCAAATGTGCTTATGTTTCTTAAAGTTTTATTCTCTTCAAAATATTTATGAGTAACATCCGGCTTATTATTTATTACCTGTATATCTCCACCCGTCCTTTTACCTTGTGTAAAACTATTACCAATAGTAATTGTAGTGCTTTCGTTCGGGTAAACAAACAACTTAGGATTGATAGTAAACTCATTAGATTTTGGCGTCTCCGTAAAATCATCCTTGTCTACATCATAAGCCTTTGATTTATTATAAAGAGCAAGCATTGTATATCCTGTTTTTTTTCCTCTACCCGAGGCAAAGCCTCCAATATTACTTTGACCGATGTTAGACTGATTAAGAATAAAATTGTACTCCGCTTTTTGCCTTGGTGTTCTTGATATAAAATTTACAACACCTGCTATTGCTCCACCTCCAAAGAGTGGGGAAGCCGGACCTTTGATAATCTCTACCTGCTTTAAATCTAATGGTGGTATTTCCAATACACTTAAACCACTGGAGAAGTTGCCAAAGTTTGGAAAACCATCTTTTAAAAGCTGTGTGTACCTTCCATCCAAGCCTTGTATTCTTATACTTGCATTTGCTGAAGTAGCGGAAGTTTGCTGTACCTGTATGCCTGTACTTTCATGTAAAATCATAGCAACGTTGGCAGGGTGCATATTGCTCTTTTCGTCTATTTCTTCAAGCTCTATTGTTTCAACACGTGTTGGTACGTTTGCAATTGTTCTGCTGGTTCTTGTTGATTGAATTATTATTTCATCAAGCTCTTCCCCGGCTTTCTCCAGTTTTATATGCACTGTGTCAGCAATGAAAGGTATTATGATTTTTGTTTCTTTTTCTGCAAAACCTATGGCAGAAGTTACCAGGATAAAATTGCCGTTTAGGGGAAAAGAAATGCTTGTGAAACCCAATGTATCTGTGGTGTAGCCTTGTGAAGTACCCTTTATAAAGATGGTCGAAATAATTGGAGCATTGTTTTCTGCATCTGTAACTTTTAAAAATAAATTTTGTTGCCCAAAACCACTAATATCTAATGAGATGAGTAATAATATAATAAATAGCCGCATGACTGATAGTTGATTTGAAAATAAATAATGAATGAATCAGAAAAAAAACTAAACGATACGAGGCGGCTGCCAGAAAGGTGTATGAATTTCGCTTTCGTAAGAAGATAAAAAGTTATTAAAATACATATCTACAAAAGATGTAGGCTTAGTAAGAGAAAAAGCTGAATGATTTATAGAAAACCCAGAACAACAGGAGCAAATACAAAAGGGCGAACAAGCATCAGCTTCATCATGATTGCCTGTTCCAGTATGTGTACTTTCAACTTTCAATTTAGCAACAACAGAAGTGGTAGCATCAGCGCATGGCACACAACTTAATAAAAGCACTGCCACCGCCATTATAAAAGCAAAAAATTTCATTGATGCAAAACTAAACTTTAATCTCTTTTAAAATAAATTTTTAAAAAATGGATAAAATTAAGATGTAAAATAGTTACCAACCATAACAAGCAAAAATAACAAAGCCTTGAAAGTAATACTAACAAGGCTTTAAAAAATTTCTGTACCCGGGAACGGAATTGAACCGTCACGAGCATTGCTGCCCACAGGATTTTAAGTCCTGCGTGTCTACCAGTTCCACCACCCGGGTAAACACTAAAAAA
>JBKJLG010000078.1:0-14476 GCA_046596995.1 Chitinophagaceae bacterium | reverse complement strand
ATCAGATCCGGGTGTTCATCATTTTAAAGGGATAAAAAATCCTTCATTGATTAGTGAAATAAAACAATATAAGCCTGATGCAGTATTAGTTATAGGATGGAGCTTTAAAAGTCATTTAAATTGCCTGCGTTATTTCTATAAAAAAATACCACTCTTATTCCGTGGCGATTCTACTTTGTTGAACCAACAGTCAGTAATTAAAAAATTATTAAGAAGAATTTTTTTAAAATGGGTTTATCATTATGTAGATACAGCATTTTATGTGGGAAAAAAAAATAAAGAATATTTTCTTGCTCACGGACTTAAAGAAAAACAACTAGTGTTTACTCCACATGCAGTTGAAAACGAACGCTTTTGGGATGAGAGTAAAGACTATAAAGTAGAGGCCATGGAATGGAGGCAAAGATTAAACATAAAAAATGAGAATATTGTTTTCCTTTTTGCAGGAAAATTGGAACCCAAAAAAGACCCTGGAATTTTAGTTGAAGCTTTTAAAAATATTTTGCGTGCGGATGTTCACTTAATCATAACAGGCAATGGTATCTTAGAAAAAGAATTAAAAAACAAATATGCTTCAGTTTCCAATTTACATTTTATTGATTTTCAAAATCAATTTATGATGCCTGTATTATATAATGTTTGCGATGTGTTTGTTTTACCATCAAAAGGTCCCGATGAAACATGGGGGTTAGCAGTTAACGAAGCTATGGCTTGTAGCAAGGTGGTAATTGTAAGTGATAAATGTGGTTGTGCAATTGATCTGGTAAAAGAAAATATAAATGGATATACATTCAAAAGTGAAGATGTATCTGAATTGCAAAATAAAATGGACCTCTTAATTAGAAGCAAAGAAAATTTAAATGAAATGGGCATTGCATCCCGAAAAATTATTAAAGATTGGTCTTTTAATAATATATGCGAACCCATTGAAAATTTTGTAAATAATTATAAAGTTGAAGTAGTACGATAATGAATACTTTAATACTCAGTCATTCCCAATATAAAATAAATGTTAACTGGATATTGCTAATTATTCTTTCGACATTAGTGAGAATAGTTTTCCCCGATATCTCCTGGTATTCTTTTATAGCTATTGCAATATCTCTTCATCAATTTATTTTTTTATTCAATGCCATTGGAGTTGTAATTCCGATAAGAGCTTTATTTGGTGCACTTATGTGCTTACAAATGCTTATTGGTGCTGCACTTGCCTATAACGGGTTAGATAAATATCAAATCTTGGAAAGATATACAATGCAGGTTCCTGAAGCACAATATTTTAGTTATGCAATACCTGCAGTGTTATGTTTTATTCTGGGAGTAAATATTACTAATACATCTCATGGCGAGATCATTGACCGTCAAAAAATAGAGGATTTTGTTATTAGAAATAAAAATATGCCCTATATATTTATAGGGATAGGGTTTGCATCAAGTTTTTTTGGTTCAGCTGTATCATCAGGACTCGGATTTATTATTTATCTTTTAAGTAATCTAAAATTTATCGGTGTTTTTTTAATGATACTTTCCATAGGCAAACTAAAAGTGCTGCCATTGGTAATCGTATACAGCGCTATTATTCTTTCGTCTTTACGGGAAGCGATGTTTCATGATCTGCTAACCTGGATCATTTTTTTAGCTGCAATTTTTGCAATCCGTTATAAGCCCAGTGCATTTATAAAAACTGTATTCATAATCCTTTTTATCCTTCTTGCAATTGTTATTCAACAATTAAAAGGTCTTTACCGTTCATCAATTAGCCAGGGGCAACAGGCCGGCATTGAAACTTTTGCTACCGCATTTGAGCAGGGAAAAGATAACAGTGATGTGTTTCTCCTTGCAGGGCTTGCACAAAGTAATGTACGTATAAACCAAGGATTTATTATAACGCATGTAATGAATAATGTTCCTTCCAAAGTACCATTTGCGGAAGGGGATCAACTTTACCGGCTAATGGAGGCTGCATTTTTACCAAGGATACTGGCGCCTAATAAACTTAATGCCGGAGACAGAACTATATTTACACAATACACAGGGATGGAGTTACTGGAAGGAACGACAATGGGCATTAGTTCTCTTGGTGATGGTTATTTAAATTTTGGTGTTTGGGGAGGCTGTATATTCATGTTTGTATTGGGCTTATTTTATAACATTGTCCTGCATGGCTTTCAGCGTTATAGCAAAACATTTCCGCTTCTTATATTATTTACCGCACTTGTTTTTTATTTCCCCATACGGCCTGACAGTGAATTGCAAACTAATCTCGGGCATGTGGTAAAATCTGTCATTCTCATCATTATTCTACTTCAGGTATTTTCAAAATATTTTAGGGTTGCAAAAAAGTAATGTATTTATTTTTTATGATTACTTTTTCCCTGCTTTTAAAGCCGGAGGCCCAATACAATCCATTGCCAATTTAGCGGATAATTTTTCTGATAGTATTTCTTATAAAATAATTTGCTCCCGTAAAGATGTTGATGGAACAATTTCGAAAGTTGAAACAGATAAATGGGTAAGCTATAACCAAACTACAGAAGTTTTTTATTCCTCCGGAAATAAAAGATCTTCTTCTTTTATAAAACAACAGGTAAATTTTTTTAAGCCTGATATTCTTTTTATTAATGGACTCTACTCATGGAAATATAATTTAATTCCATTATTATTTTATAAAGCAAAGAGAAAAATCATATCCGCAAGAGGAATGTTGCACCCGGGGGCACTTTCACAAAAAAGCAGCAAGAAAAAGATTTATTTATTTTTTTTTAAATTGCTGTGTATTCAAAAGAAGTATGAATTTCATGCTTCTAATGAAGCAGAGAAAAAATTTATACAGAATACTTTTGGCAGCAAAGCTAAAATTCACATTGCTTACAACTTCCCCAGGATTTTTGAACAGCAACCTATTTTTGAAAAAACGAGAGGTCATTTACATTTAGTTTCCATTGCCCTCCTAAGCCCCATGAAAAATCACTTATTAGTGCTTCAATCTTTGCAAAAATGCCCTGCTGAAATTATATATGATATTTATGGTGCCATAAAAGATAAAGATTATTGGAGAAAATGTATGGAGTTGATAAAAATTCTTCCAACAAATATTTCAATTAATTATAAGGGTGATATTGAGCCATCAAAAGTTGAAGAAGCCTTAAAAATGTCACACGTATTTATATTACCCAGCAAAAGCGAAAATTTCGGACATGCTATTTATGAAGCCTTAAGCGCAGGCAGGCCTGTTATAACCAGCAAAAATACACCGTGGAATAATTTGCAAATTAATTTAGCCGGATTTA
This sequence comes from Chitinophagaceae bacterium, assembly GCA_046596995.1. Lineage (GTDB taxonomy): Bacteria > Bacteroidota > Bacteroidia > Chitinophagales > Chitinophagaceae > Ginsengibacter. The sequence goes on along the minus strand of JBKJLG010000078.1, from coordinate 11,186 downwards.
ACGTATCAGTTAACGCAGCAGATGAAATAGTAAGTGCCATTAATCATTTCGCTAATATGAATAATATTGAAATCGAAAACTGGAGTAATGCTGCAAAAGTGTATTCCCAAAATGCTATTGATGTTAGCGAGATCAAAGAGCAGTACAGAAAAATGTTTTTATAGTTTAAAATGAAAAATTTCTTTATTAATACATTGGTTTTGTATGTTATAAAATTTGCAATTGCATTTTGCCTGTTATATTTTGGAACTTTAGCGGTTATAGGTTTATCTGCTCCTGAAGGTTATTATAGTGCTTTCATTGCCGGGTATTTGAATTACATAGATTGGCTAAGAATGTCGCTGTTACATGCCTCTAAAATATTTCTTTCTTTTTTTAACTATCCATCTCAAATAACGGGGCAGTATATTTTGCAACTTCAGGAAGGTGCTGCTATACAAATGGTGTACAAATGTGTTGGCTATGGTGTAATGAGTTTTTGGGGTGCATTTATTATTGCAAATAAAGGAAACTGGTTAAAAAAAGTAAAGTGGATTGCCATCGGTTGGTTAGCTATTTGGTGTATTAATGTATTGAGAATAACTTTTTTATTAATTGCTTTATCTAAACATTGGGAGATCCCACTAGGTCTGGATCATCATACATGGTTTAATATTGCAGCCTATATTTTAATTTTTGTGTTAATTTATTTTTACGATAGATCATCCCTGATAAAAAATCACACTCGAACATCTAAAAGTTATAAATGATAATTCTTGGAATTAACGCTTACCATGCTGACTCATCAGCGGCAATTTTTGTGAATGGAAAGATGATAGCAGCAACAGAAGAAGAAAGGTTTACCCGGGTAAAGCATTGGGCAGGTTTTCCTGCACAGGCAATACAGTTTTGTTTACAAGAAGCGGGAATCAATTTTGATAAAGTAGATTATTTTTCTATCGGGCGTGACCCCAAAGCAAAATTTTTAAAAAAGATTTTATACCTGGCTTCGAATCCTAAGGGCAGTTTTTCGGTAATAAAAGATAGAATAAGAAATAGTAAAAAAGTTTCTTCTATTGGTGTAGAGCTTTCTTTGTTATCAGATTTACCGCCTTCATTTTTTAAAAATAAAATTGTGCAGGTGGAGCACCATCGAAGTCATATTGCTTCCGCTTTTTTTGCATCCCCTTTTAATGAAGCCGCTTTATTATCCATTGATGGTTCCGGCGACTTTACTACTACCATGATAGGAATTGGGAAAGGTAATGATATCACCATACTTGATTCTGTTGATTTCCCGCATTCCATAGGAATATTTTATACAGCTTTTACGCAATTGCTGGGGTTTCCTCATTATGGTGATGAATACAAAGTAATGGGTATGGCGCCGTATGGTGAGCCAAAATATCTTGACAAACTTAATGATGTAGTTCATCTTACTAAAAATGGTTTATTTAAGTTAAACCTAAAATATTTTAGAAGCGCTACCCAAGGTGTAATTTCTTATGGAGAAGATAACGTGCCGGTTGTTGCACCCATGTACAGTGAAAAAATGGTTAAAGAATTTGGAAGGGCGAGAGAAAAAAATGAGCCATTAACACAATACCATAATGATATGGCTGCTTCAGTACAAAGGATGACAGAAAAAGTGATATTTCACATCCTTAAAAGTCTACAGGAAAGAACCGGCTTGCAAAATGTATGCATTGCAGGCGGCGTTGCACAAAACAGCGTTGCTAATGGTAAAATTACCCTGCATACTTCTTTTAAAAATATTTATATTCCATCTGCCGGGCATGATGCTGGGATTTCGATGGGGGCAGCATTGTACGTTCAGCATCAAATTTTAAAACAGAAAAGACAACCACCTATTAAAACAGCCTGCACAGGCAGCCGCTTTGCAAACCAAGAGATCAAATCTTATTTAAATAAAAGAAATATTTCTTTTGAAGAATTTCCGGATGAGATACTTTTTGAAAAAATAACTGATTGCCTTACAAATGGCGGCGTAGTAGGATGGTTTAATGGCAGAGCAGAGTTTGGACCAAGGGCTTTGGGCGGACGTTCAATAATTGCAGATCCCCGTAGAACAGATGCTAAAGAAATTCTCAATTTAAAAATTAAGAGAAGAGAAAGTTTTCGGCCTTTTGCTCCATCAGTTTTAAAGGAATATGTTCCAGAATATTTTGAACTTACAGATGAAGTGCCATTTATGGAAAAGGTATTCCCCATTAAAAAGGAAAAACAAAAAGAAGTGCCGGCAGTTACACACGTAGATGGAACAGGAAGGCTGCAAAGTGTGGATAAGGAAATTTCGCCCAGGTATTACAATTTAATAGAAGCGTTCAGGCAAAGAACCGGCGTGCCTATGCTTTTAAATACTTCTTTTAATGAGAATGAGCCAATAGTAAATACTCCGGGAGAAGCATTGGAATGTTATTTGAGAACCAATATGGATATGCTGGTAATGGAAAATATCCTTATATCACGTATATAAATGCTTAGAGTTGAGCATTTTAATTAATTATAGTAAATTCGCCTTCAAGTTTTACTATCCCCGGCATGAAAATATCCATAATTACAGTAACATTTAACTCCGCCAAATACCTGGAAGATTGTATCAACTCTGTAATTCAGCAAAGTCATAAAAATATTGAGCATATAATAATTGATGGACGATCAACTGATGAAACCGTATCAATTATAAAAAAATATGAAGATCATCTTGCATACTGGGTTTCAGAAAAAGATAATGGTATGTACGACGCCATTAATAAAGGTTTACAACTTGCCACAGGCGATATTGTAGGTATGCTTCATAGCGATGATGTGTTAGCTTCACCCGATGTTATTGCAGCAATTGCAACCTCTTTTAAAAGTAATAACGTAGATTCTCTTTATGGCGATCTTGTTTATGTTGATCCAAATAATATTGCTAAAGTGCTTCGGGTATGGAAAGGTTATGGTTATAAAAGATCTAAATTCAGGTATGGCTGGATGCCCGCTCATCCTACATTTTACATAAAGAAAGAAGTTGTAGATAAACTGGGTGGATACGAAACGCATTATTATACAGCATCCGATTATGAGTTTATGGCCCGATACCTCTACCGGCATAAAGTGAGCTGTACATATTTGCCAAAATTAATTGTGCGCATGCGTAACGGCGGGGCAAGCAATAGCAGTTTTTACAGTCGTTTGCGTGCCAACCGACGGGATTATTTGGCCATGAAAAATAATAAAATCCCCTTTCCTTTAGTGGCGTCCCTTTTAAAACCTATACGCAAGCTGCCTCAATTCAGTACTAATTTTATCCATAGTTTTTTTGGAAAAAAAAATATAAAAAAAGCCTCAGCTCCGTTTACATCACTCGTTCCCGCTGAATGACTTTAATGTGAATACTTTTTACTTTTATTTTATAAGGGAAATAGTAACTACCCCCGATAATCAATTTCTAAAAAATCAATTTTAAGAGAAGAATCTAACATGAAAAAAGCATTAATAACAGGCATAACCGGTCAGGACGGAGCATACCTAACAGAACTTCTTTTACAAAAAGGGTATGATGTTCATGGTATTAAAAGGCGTTCCTCACTTTTTAATACCGAAAGAATAGATCATTTGTATCAGGATCCGCATGAGAAAAATGTGAAGCTCACTTTGCATTACGGAGATCTAACAGATTCTGCTAATCTCATTCGTATAATTCAGGAAGTGCAGCCAGATGAAATTTATAACCTTGGTGCTATGAGCCACGTAAAAGTAAGTTTTGATACGCCTGAATACACCGCAAACGCAGATGGAACAGGAGCTTTGCGATTATTGGAAGCTGTAAAATTATTAGGACTTTCCAAAAAAACAAGAATTTACCAGGCATCCACTTCAGAATTGTATGGTTTGGTGCAGGAAATTCCACAAAAAGAAACCACACCATTTTATCCCCGTTCGCCGTATGCAGTTGCTAAATTGTATGCGTATTGGATAACCGTTAATTACCGTGAAGCATATAATATGTTTGCCTGTAATGGCATTTTATTTAATCATGAAAGCCCTTTGCGTGGAGAAACTTTTGTAACAAGAAAGATAACCCGTGGGGTGGCAAAAATTGCTTTAGGATTGCAGGATAAAATACACATGGGCAACCTTGATGCAAAGCGGGATTGGGGACATGCAAAAGATTATGTTGAAGCAATGTGGTTGATATTGCAACAGGATAAGCCGGATGATTTTGTTATTGCTACTGGTAAAACAACATCCGTCCGTGATTTTATACAATTTGCTTTTAGAGAAGCAGGAATTGAGATTGAATTTAGAGGAGAAGGAGTAAAAGAAAAAGGATATGTGGTTTCATCTTCTGCCGATCACATAATTGAAACCGGTAAAGAAATAGTTGCTATTGATCCAAGATATTTCAGGCCCACAGAAGTTGAGCTGCTGATTGGTGATCCTACAAAAGCCAAAACTGTACTGGGTTGGCGGCCTAAGTATGATCTTTTATCATTGGTAAAAGAGATGGTACAATCAGATCTTGAATTGTTCCGCAGAGAAAAATTATTAAAAGAAGCAGGCTTCACAGTTAAAAACCAATATGAATAAGATTGAGTGTAATGGAGCAGAATGATAAAATATATGTCGCAGGGCATAATGGAATGGTGGGCTCTGCCCTTGTAAGAAAACTTGATAAGCAAGGTTATGAAAATATTATTACACGTTCGTCTTCTCAGTTAGATCTCAGAGATCAGCAACAGGTAAATAATTTTTTTGAAGCAGCAAAACCGGATTATGTTTTTCTTGCAGCCGCAAGGGTAGGCGGTATAAATGCAAATAACATCTATCGTGCAGATTTTTTGTACGATAATTTAATGATAGAGAGCAATGTTATTCATGCTTCTTATAAAAATAAAGTAAAAAAATTATTGTTTCTTGGCTCATCATGTATCTATCCTAAGCTTGCACCACAGCCCTTAAAAGAAGAATATCTCTTAACAGGATTATTAGAACATACAAATGAGCCATATGCTATCGCAAAAATTGCAGGAATAAAATTATGTGATGCATACAGGGCTCAATACGGATGTAATTTTATTTCTGTTATGCCTACCAATTTGTACGGACCAAATGATAATTACAATTTAGAGAACAGCCACGTATTGCCTGCATTGCTGAGAAAGATCATAACTGCAAAAAAAAATAATGCTCCTTTTGTGGAAATATGGGGCAGCGGCAAGCCTTTCAGGGAATTCTTGTATGTAGATGATCTTGCCGATGCTTGTTTTTTTCTTATAAAAAGTTATAACGAACCAACACTTATAAACGTAGGCACCGGAAAAGATATTTCAATAATGGATCTGGCGCTTCTCATTAAAAAAATAACAGGTTATCAGGGAGAGATAAAAAATGATCTGTCAAAACCTGATGGAACTCCACGTAAACTGATGGATGTTTCGAAAATAAACTCATTAGGCTGGCAGGCATCTTTTTCTCTTGAAGATGGAATTAAAATGGTTTATGATGATGTAAAATATAATGATTGGTAAACAAAAACTTTATTTTAGGAACAAATTTAAGAGCCCGGATCATTCCGGGTTTTTTATTTACAATACCCCGACAGTATATATATTAAATTTGCAGCAATGAAGCACCTGGCATCTTTAAACAAATACTTCTGGAAATACAAATGGCTTTTTTTACTGGGAATTGTATTCATTGTTCTATCCAATTATTTTCGCATACTTGCACCGCAGGTTACCAAATATGTTTTAAATACAGTTGAGCATACACTAAAAAAAGAGAGTGCTAAAACCTCCGCTGTGGCTAAAACCAGTTATGATCCGCTGGTTCAAAAAGTGTTCATCAATAAAATTGAATCTTCCGCTTCATCGTTTAAAAATAAAATCTTTGTTTGTGGTATAATGCTTTTAGCACTTGCTTTAATAAGCGGGTTTTTTATGTTTCTTATGCGGCAAACAATAATTGTTATGAGCCGCCACATTGAGTTTGATCAAAAAAATCAAGTCTTTAAACACTATCAGCAGCTTGATATAAATTTTTACAAAACACACAGCACAGGGGATATGATGAGCCGTATTTCAGAAGATGTTAGCCGTGTTAGAATGTACACCGGCCCGGCAATAATGTACATTATTAATCTTTGCGCAACCATTGGGTTCTCTGTTTTTTATATGCTGAAAGAAAATAGTGAGTTAACATTGTACGTGCTGTCGCCCTTGCCTGTATTGGCTGTTGCCATTTATTATGTGAATACGATTATCCATAAAAAGAGTGATAAGATACAGTCATTGCTATCTGATCTTACCACAAATGCACAGGAATCATATTCAGGTATTAGGGTAATAAAATCTTTTGTGCAGGAAAAAGCAATGCTTGGTTTTTTTGAAAAGAACAGTGAAGCTTACAGAAAAAATGCTATTTCTCTTGCAAAGACTGAGTCCATTTATTTTCCCTCAATATCTTTATTAATAGGACTTAGTACTTTAATAACAATTTTAATTGGAGGCTTATATGTTATAAACGGGCAAATGAGTATTGGTGTAATTGGGGAATTTGTAATGTATATTTTGTTGTTAACCTTCCCGGTAAGTGCCATTGGGTGGACGGCCAGTATGGTGCAACGGGCTGCAACTTCTCAAAAAAGGGTTAATGAATTTTTGTATAGCAAACCGGAAATATCAAATGCTTCGGTTGCAATAAAAAACAACCTGCAGGGAAATATTGAATTTCAAAATGTTGATTTTATTTATCCTCACACCGGAATACATGCTATTAAAAATTTTAATTTAAAAATTAATAAGGGTGAAAAAATTGCAATTGTTGGAAAAACAGGCTCAGGCAAATCAACCATAGCGCAGTTGTTGCTGAGAATGTACGACCCACAACAGGGAAAAATTTTGTACGATGATATTCCATTAAAAAATCTTGATTTTAAAAATATTCGCTCACAAATAAGTTATGTGCCACAGGATGTTTTTTTATTTAGCGATACCGTGGAGAATAATATTGCCTTCTCTAATTCTCAGGCCACCGAAGCGGAAATAAAGAATGCAGCTACCAACGCAGTTGTTCATTCTGAAATTGAAAGATTTCCCTCGCAATACAAAACCATAATAGGGGAGAGAGGCGTTACATTAAGCGGTGGGCAGAAACAACGCATATCCATAGCCAGGGCGCTTATAAAAGACCATCAGTTAGTAATTTTTGACGATTGCCTTAGTGCAGTGGATGCAAAAACCGAGAGCCAGATAATTGCAAATCTGTACAGTTATCTAAAAAATAAAACAGCATTAATAATTACGCATCGTATTTTTTCTCTTTTTAATTTTGATAAGATAATTTTATTAAAAGATGGTGAAATTGCAGAATACGGAACGCATACTGAATTATTGCAAAAAAAGGGTTTATATGCCGAAATGTATGCCCACCAGCAAAGGCAGGAAAGCCAGCCTGTATAATATTTTTAGTGAAAAGTAGCCTGTATAAAATTTTGCCATGTTAAAAACAATTTTATCTTTGCTACGGTTTAAAAGTTAATACAAAATCTAAAAAAAACACTACAGTGGCGTACGAGAATAACGATAAAAAACTGGAAAGCGTTTATAGCGCAAGAATAAGAGCAGGTAAAAGAAGAACATACTTTTTTGATGTTAGAGAAACCCGTGGAAACGATTATTATTTAACAATAACGGAAAGCCGCAAACGCTTTAATGAGGATGGTTACGACAGGCATAAAATATTTTTGTATAAAGAAGATTTCAATAAATTTATCCGTGGGTTAACTGAATCTATTGAGTATGTAAAAACCGATCTAATGCCTGATTTTGATTTTGATGCCTTTAACCACGACACACCTTACGAAGGAAATGAAAATACTGAAGGCGGTGAAAATACTGCTGTTAATTCATCTGCATCCGAAAATGTAACTCCTGAAGCTGATAAGGAAGAAACACCTGACACCGGAATTGCACCGGCTGCAACACCAGAAATTGATACCAACGACCATAAGAATGAAGAGGTAGATAAGTGGTAATACCAACGAAACTAAGTGCTGCGATCCTCTAAAGAAATTTAGGGGATTTTTTTTTATTGTCTAAAGCTTTTAAAAGCATTCATCAATCCATTGGTTGACGCATCATGTGTAATAATTTCTGCATCGGTTTTAAGCTCAGGTAAAATTTTATTGGCAAGCTGTTTACCTAATTCAACACCCCATTGGTCAAAGCTGTATATATTCCAAATGATCCCCTGCACAAATATTTTGTGCTCGTACAATGCAATTAATTCTCCCAAAGTAAATGGAGTAATTTCTTTTAAAAGAAAAGAATTAGTAGGACGGTTGCCTTCAAAGGTTTTATAAGAGATTAATGCTTCAGGAACCTTATCAGCCACTAATTCTTCTTTCGATTTCCCATTCATCAGGGCTTCTGTTTGGGCAAAAAAATTGGATAATAATATTTTATGATGCAAACCCGTAGGATTGTGTGTAAGGACTGGTGCAATAAAATCGCAGGGAATAATTTGAGTGCCCTGATGTATTAATTGATAAAAAGCATGCTGACCGTTTGTGCCGGGCTCACCCCATATTACCGGCCCTGTTTGGTAATTTACTTTTTCGCCATTTCGGTCCATAAACTTCCCATTGCTTTCCATATTGCCTTGCTGAAAATATGCTGAAAAACGGTGCATGTATTGGTCGTACGGAAGAATAGCTTCTGTAGTCGTGCCGAAAAAATTAATGTACCAGATACTTATAAGCCCCATTAAAACAGGGATGTTTTTCTCAAAAGATTTTTCTTTAAAATGATTGTCAGTTTCGTGAGCGCCTTTTAAAAGATTTTCAAAATTAGAGTACCCAATGGTTAAGGCAATTGACAACCCAATTGCACTCCATAAACTATATCTTCCGCCAACCCAATCCCAAAACACAAACATGTTTTCTTCGGCAATTCCAAATTTTCTTACTTCAGATGTATTTGTGCTTAGGGCAATAAAATGTTTTGCAACAAAATTTTCATCAACGGCACGCTTTAAAAACCATTCTCTTGCTGTAAAAGCATTGGTCATGGTTTCCTGTGTGGTAAATGTTTTTGAAGCAATAAGAAACAATGTTTCTTCCTGGTTTATTTTTTTTAAAACCTCTGCTATATGGCTGCTATCAATATTACTAACAAAATAGGTTTGTATTCCCTCAATCCAGTAAGGCTTTAATGCTTCAGTAACCATCACCGGGCCAAGATCGCTGCCCCCAATACCAATGTTTACAATATATTTTATTGTTTTTCCTGTAAAACCTTTCCATTCTCCATTATGAATGTTTTCGCAAAATTTTTTCATCTGTGCCAAAACATTTTTTACTTCCGGCATCACATCTTTGCCATCAATTAAAACGGGCTTGTCATTAAAATTTCTTAATGCTGTATGCAACACAGCCCTGTTCTCAGTTTCATTAATTTTTTCTCCGCTAAACATTGCATCAATTGCAGTTTGTAATTCACATTCATTAGCAAGCTGCAATAAAAGTTTGAGTGTTTTATCTGTAATAATATTTTTAGAATAATCCCACAAAATATTTGTTGTAGATAAGGAATATTTGCCGAATCGGTTTTCATCATCTATAAATAAATCTTTAAGATGGGTGTTATTCATCTCCTTAAAATGCTCTTGCAAAAGTTGCCAGGCAACAGTTTTTGTGGGGTTAATTTTAGGGAGCATATTTTAATTATAAATTGTTGATTGCAGTAATTGTATCTTTTATCATCTGTTCTGTTATGTCAAGATGAAAAACCATTCTTACCTGCGTTGCAGAAATAGGCATTACTAAAATATCATACGCTTTTAAGGCTTCAGCAAATGTTTTGGGCGTGTAGGAATCAATCACTTCAAAAATGATGATGTTGGTTTCTACAGGCTTCATTTTTCCGATAAAATCTTTCTTTAATAAAGCTTCAGCAACCTGCTTCGCATGTTGATGGTCAATAGCAAGCCTTTCAATATTATTTTCCAGGGCATAAATACCGGCTGCAGCTATAAAACCTGCCTGGCGCATTCCGCCACCAAAAACTTTTCTTATCCGCCTTGATCGTTTAATGAATTCTTTTGTGCCTAATAATACACTCCCAACGGGCGTTCCTAATCCTTTGCTTAAGCAAATAGATATACTGTCAAAGATTTCTCCATATTGTTTTGGGGTTTCCTGCTTTGCTACCAAGGCATTAAAAAGTCTTGCACCGTCTAAATGCAATTTTAAACTATTTGATAAGCAAACCTCTTTAATTTGCTGAATATCAGTAAAGTTGTAGCAGCTACCACCTCCTCTGTTGGCTGTATTCTCAAGGCTTACCAAACTTGTTCTCGGTTTGTGAACATCCTCCGAGTTTATACTTTCCAGAACATGCTCCGCAGTTATTCTGCCTAACGAGCCTTCAATTGCCTTAACCTGTGCGCCGGAATTAAAAGCAATTCCGCCTCCTTCATAAATATATACATGGCTCAATTTATCGCAAATCACTTCGTCACCTGGTTGCGTATGGCATTTTATACCAATCTGGTTTGTCATGGTTCCACTGGGGCAAAATAATCCTGCTTCCATACCAAACATTTCTGCTGATATAGCTTCCAACTTGTTTACACTTGGGTCCTCACCAAAAACATCATCCCCAACTTTTGCAGTAAACATTGCCTCAAGCATTCCTTCGCCAGGCTTTGTAAATGTATCTGACCGGTAATCTATCATCTAACAAAAATAAGGTGTTGTAAAAGAAAAAAATTGAAAAGGAAATTATAAGATAGGAGATAAATAATATTTTATTAACATCGCTGTCACATTTAAAAGCATATATTTTCTGCAAACATTATGAAATGCGGAATATGGATTGTAAATTTGCATATTGTTTCTAAAGATTAGTCATTCTTAACTTATCTTTTGCAACATTTCCCCAACTATTCTGTCTTTTATTCGTTAGTTAATTATTAATATACATACACATGAGGCAACTTAAAATTGCTACGCAGATTACCAACAGGGATTCACAAGCGGTTGAGAAATATCTGCAGGAAATTTCTAAAATTGGAATGATCACTCCGGAAGAGGAAACTATTTTAGCACAGAAAATTAAAATGGGCGACCAGAGAGCTTTAGAGCGTCTCACAACAGCCAACCTACGTTTCGTAGTTTCAGTTGCAAAACAGTACCA
>JBKJLG010000059.1:0-3305 GCA_046596995.1 Chitinophagaceae bacterium | reverse complement strand
CCATTGCTTAAAGATTTTACTTCGTAGCCTTTATTTTCCAAAAACATTATTTGAGATTTTAAACTCTCCATTTCATCATCAACCCATAAAATTTTAGCTAAGCTCATTCTAATTGGTTTATTGGTTTATCCGTTTATTAGTGTTGTTTTGTGTAAATGTAATTATTCCCATTTCAAAAAATTTACCTTTGCATCTGCTTTGTATTTTTTAACATAACAACTTTGCCTTTAGCTTTACGTTAAAGGCTAAATACAAACAAACAATTTAACCAATAAACCAATCACCCATATAGTGCCTCTCCGCAAAATCATTAATGATCCGGTGTATGGTTTTATCACCATAGATGATGAACTGATATTTGCCATTATTGCTCACCCTTATTATCAGCGCCTGCGGCGGATACATCAAATGGCTCTGGCTTCTTTAGTTTATCCTGGTGCCGTGCATACACGTTTTCATCATTCTCTGGGGGCTTATCATTTAATGGGCAATGCAATTAGCGAATTAAAAAATAAAGGAATTGAAATAACAAAGGAGGAATGCCAGGCTGCTAAAATTGCTATTTTATTACACGATATTGGGCATGGACCATACTCTCATGCATTAGAAGATATTTTAATAAAAGGTATTAAGCATGAGCAGATTTCTTTATTGCTTATGCAAAAAATGAATGAAGAATTTGGAGGAAAATTGCAAATGGCAATTGAGATTTTTACAGATGTTTATGCAAAAAAATTTTTACACCAATTAGTAAGCGGACAGCTTGATGTGGACCGTATGGATTACCTAATGAGAGATAGTTTTTTTACCGGTGTAACAGAAGGGGTAATTGCCTACGATAGGATTTTGAAAATGCTTACCGTGCATAAAGGTGAGTTGATGATTGAAGAGAAAGGCATTTATTCAATAGAAAAATTTTTAGTAAGCCGCAGGCTAATGTATTGGCAGGTTTATCTGCATAAAACAGTTTTAGTGGCAGAAAAAATGCTGGTAAATATTATAAAAAGAGCAAAGCTCGTAAAGGCTGAATCTCCCTCGGAAACATTAAATATCTTTCTTAAAGATGAGCACCGGGAAGAAGGCATTGAAAAATTTCTTAATGAATTTTGCTGCCTTGATGATTATGATATTTTAAGTGCAATAAAAATCTGGATTAGCCATCCTGATAAGATACTTTCACTTCTCTGCAACGGCATAATAAATCGCACTCTACTTAAAGTAAAATATTTTTCCCGCCCTGTACCCGAAGCTTTATTGCATAAAAAAGAAAATGAGGTTTGTGCAAAATTAAAAATAACGGCAGACGAAACAGGCTATCTTGTTTTTACAGGGGAAACAGAGAATAAAACATATAATACTTTAGATGAGCATATACATATTCTTTTTAAAGATGGAACTGTAAAAGATATTTCTAAAGTAGATAATGCCTTGATAAATCAATCTTTATTTGGCTCGGTAAAAAAATTTTACATTTGTTACTTTCGATAGTCATAGGTATTTAACCCTTACCTTGTAACATGAATTTTATCTATGCAGTTTAACGCAGTACAAATAGCACAACTGATTAACGGAAAAATTGAAGGCGATGAAAAGGTTGCCGTATCATCTTTCGGAAAAATAGAAACTGCTCAACCCGGACAATTAGCATTTCTCGCCAATCCAAAATATGAAGAGCATCTTTATACCACTTCCGCATCTATAATTATAATAAATGATGCACAGGAACTAAGACAAAAACTTAATGCTACCCTTATCAGAGTCACCGATGCTTATACGGCTTTCGCAACAATTTTAGATAGTTACCAGCAAATTGTAACAGAACAGTTGAACGGAATTCAGCAACCCGTATATCTTGCCGCCACTGCAAAATTAGGAGATAATATTTTTATAGGTGCATTCAGCTACATTGGGGAAAACGTTACTTTAAGCGAGAATGTAAAAATATTTCCACAGGTGTATTTGGGAGATGGGGTAACAGTGGGGGCCAATACAATTTTATACCCCGGAGTAAAAATTTATCATGATTGTGTACTCGGTAAAAATGTAACCATACATGCAGGCACAGTAATAGGCAGCGATGGTTTTGGGTTTGCTCCTCAAAAAGATGGAACATTTAAAAAAGTACCACAGATCGGGAATGTGGTGATAGAAGATAACGTAGAAATTGGGGCTAATACTACAATTGACAGGGCTACGCTGGGCTCAACAATTATTAAAAAAGGCGTAAAGCTTGATAACCTGATACAGATAGCCCATAATGTGGAAATTGGCTATAATACTGTAATAGCAGCCCAGGCAGGAATTAGCGGAAGTACCAAAATAGGTAGCAATGTAATGGTAGCGGGACAGGTAGGTATGGCCGGACATATTTCGGTTGCAGATGGCAGTAAAATAGCCGGACAAAGCGGTATAACCAAATCTATAAAAAATGTAAATAGTGTGGTTACCGGTACGCCTGCACAAGATCATGCCACTGCGTTACGTGCATTGGTTCACAACAGGAAAATACCTGATCTTGAAAAAAAATTACATGAACTGGAAAAACTTGTAACCCAATTATTATCAGAAAGAGAAGTAAAAATATAATCTTTTTCATCTTACCAACTTTTATTTACCTCCCTTTTTACACTAACAATCATGCATTTCAAACTAATCCGATAGTTTTCTTACTTTCGTTTAATGGAGCAAACGAATGGTAGTCAGGAATACTTTCAGCAAACTATAAAAGAAGAATTTACCATTTCAGGTGCAGGAATACATACAGGAGAATTTGTAACCATGACCTTAAAACCTGCTGAACCAAATACAGGAATAATTTTTCAAAGAGTTGATCTGAAAGATAAGCCGATAATTAAAGCCGATGTAGATAATGTTGTAGAAACTAACAGGAGCACAACTATTGAAGCTAACGGGGGAAGGGTAGGTACCATTGAACACATTATGGCAGCCCTTGTTGGTACGCAGATAGATAATGTATTAATTGAAATTAACGGCGAAGAAGTGCCTATTTTAGATGGCAGTGCTGAACCTTTTGTAGAACAGCTTGAAAAGGTGGGGGCTGCAAAACAAAATGCTAAAAAAATATATTATTCAATAGATCATAATATCACTTTTACTGATGATGAAAAGAAAGTGGAAATGGTAGCCCTTCCTTATCATCAATACCGCATTAATACCCTTATTGATTTTAATTCTCCTGTTTTAGGTACGCAGCATGCATCACTAAAAAATATTGCAGATTTTAATAAACAAATAGCTTCCAGCAGAACCTTTTGTTTTTTTCATGAGCTGGAATTTTTAATAGC